>JBBSWE010000043.1:0-26367 GCA_038046445.1 Nanobdellota archaeon
AGTTTTTTTGTCACCGAAAATCTATTGGCGGCGTAGTTTTCACCAACTTTGAGGAGATTAGATCTCTGCGACAGCAGACTATTATTTTGGGGGTTGAGTCCGTTTTTCGTTGTAGATAGTTGTGGAAAATTCCTCGCCAGTCGTTTCAAGTTTACTTTTATTTACTTGTAATTACTACTCATTTACTTCTAAATACGGTTACTTACAGTTTCTAACAGATACTTTTAAATACTTCTAATTACTTCTAACTTAAATATGGATGCCAAGCAGATTAAAGAGATTATCGAGAAAGGAGAGAACCAAGAGGTCGAGTTCAAGGAGTCTTTTCATAGTTCGCAGGACGTGAGCAAGATTTTATGCTCTCTTGCCAATACATTAGGCGGAGTCTTTTTGTTTGGTGTAAGTGACAAGGGGGAAATTATCGGACTCAAAGGGAATCTGGATGAAATACAGCAGCAGATTTCTGCATCGAACCAGTCTATCTCTCCCGTTCCATTAATCAGCATTGAAGTACATAAACTGGATGGGGAAGATATAATTGCTGTGATTGTTCAGCGTTCTTCAGATACTGTATATCATACGTTTCAGGGTGCTATTCACGTTCGCGTTGGCAGCACTACGAGAAGACTTGAAGGCACAACTCATCTGGAATATTTACGAAATCGCCAAATTCTTTCGTTTGATGAATCTTATGATACTTCTGCTACTCTGGATGATTTGGACAAGTCAAAAATACAGGTGTATCTCAAGAGAAGAAATCAATCAGATTATCTTGATGCCCACACCATTAAAGATTTTTTGCTGAGCAACAAGTTAGCTACTGATACGGGGAAATTCAAGATAAAGAACGCTGCGTTGCTGCTTTTT
Organism: Nanobdellota archaeon; assembly: GCA_038046445.1. Classification (GTDB taxonomy): domain Archaea; phylum Nanobdellota; class Nanobdellia; order Woesearchaeales; family GW2011-AR9; genus JACRPH01. Next base: position 868 of record JBBSWE010000043.1, read on the forward strand.
GCTAAAGACGTTATGAAGTTTCATTCTCAAGCTGAGCTTAAATTAGTGCAGTTTGCAGGCGTTGAAGCAGTGGATATTATTGCTCACAAGCTGGTTCAAGATGATCTGGTCAGTTCCATTGAGCAGGCTCTCTCTTTTGTCCGTTCTCACATTAACAAGAAGATTATGATAAAACAGGCGGGAAGACGTGAGGAGGAATACGAATATCCTATGGATGTGGTGAGAGAGGCCATTGTTAATGCTGTTGCTCATCGTGACTATTTTAGCAAGGATGCCATCCAAATTTACATTTTTGAGGATAGAATCGAAATTACTAATCCTGGTTCATTACCGCATGGGCTTCCGAAAGAGTTGTTTGGAACGATTTCAGTGCAAAGGAATCCGATAACCTATCGTTTTCTCCGAGATTGGGAATATGTTGAAGGACTAGGAACTGGAATTCCCAGAATGAAGAATAAGATGAGAAAATCGGAGCTTTCCGATCCAGAATTTATTTTTACAGAGAGTTTCTTTAGGATAATTCTGTTTAATAAAAAAGGAAAACGTAGAGCCATTGAAGAAGAACACGATTTAAATGAAAGACAGAAGAAAGCATTGAAATATTTACAAAAGCATAAATCAATGAAAGCCCAAACCTATGCCGAGTTTAACCATGTTTCTCACGCTACTGCTGTAAGCGAGATCAACGAGTTGGTAGAATTTGGCTATGTAAAGAAAGTGGGGGCTTTTAGAGGGGCATATTATGTGAAAAAATGACAACAACACTTTTACTCACGTCAGCAGGAATTATTCCAGAGATTAGGAATCATTTTATTTCTGTCTTGCCTAAGAAGAAACCAGAGGAAAATAAAGTAGCTTTTATCACGACTGCTGCCTACGGCGAATCAAAAAATCCGACGTGGATGGAAAAGGACAGGCAATTACTTCACGATTGTGGAATAAAGCATATTGATGATTTGGACTTTAAAGACAAAACTCAGAAAGAATTAGAACGAATTTTATCTGATAAAGATATTATTTTCGTAAATGGCGGAAACACATTCTATTTATTAAAGTGGGTAAGAGAAAGTGGCTTTGATAAAGTGCTTCCTAGCTTTTTGAAAAGAGGCGGTTTGTATGTAGGAGTAAGTGCTGGTAGTTATATCGCTTGCCCTACTATTGAACAGGCGACATGGAAACACCAAGATCGTAATAGGGTAGGAATAACGGATTTTACAGCGTTAGGATTAGTTCCGTTTCTCATAACTGCTCATTTTGAGGAAAAATATCTGGCTGTTGTTGATAGTGCTGCACAAAGGACAAATTATCCGATTGTTGCTCTTTCCGATGAACAAGCATGTTTAGTACAAGGAAAGAAGGTAAAAATAATAGGTGAAGGTAAACAAGAATGTTGGAATGGGTTTGAGGAAAAATGAAAGAAATCTATCAAGCTAAAATATTAATCCGGTATCGTGGAAAATACCTGCTTTTAAAGAAAGTACGAGACATACATCCAGAGCATATTGGTGGCTGGGAAGTACCGGGCGGTAAAATTAAACCTAATGAAGACCCAGTAACTACGAGTCTTCGAGAAATTAAGGAAGAAACTGATCTTGTGTGTAAAATCATAACAGAGTTAAAATCTTTAAAGTTAGAAAAAAATGGAATAAAAACGCTCACGCACGTTTATTTAGCAGAAGCATCAACTGATGATGTTAAATTATCAGATGAGCATTCAGAGCATGTTTGGATTTCGTATTCTAAAATTGATACATTAGATAACGTTATTTACAGAGATTTATTTAAGCAATATGTACAAGAGGCTGAAAAAATAAAATGAAATTTTTCATAATTCACGGTGCTTATGGGCATCCCGGGGAAAATTGGTTTCCATGGTTGAAAGAGAAATTAGAAGAAAATGGGCATGAGGTTTTTATTCCTACATTTCCTACGCCAGAAAATCAAACTTTAGAAAATTGGTTGAATGTTTTTTCTCAGTATAAAGTTAATGAAAATACCATTTTTATAGGTCATAGTTTAGGAGTTCCATTTATTCTATCTTTGTTAGAGAATTTTAAAGCAAAAGCATGTTTTCTTGTTGCAGGATTTTGCACGCTACCTGAGAATCAGTTTAAAGAGGGGATGAGAACTTTTGTAAAAGATTTTGATTATCAAAAAATAAGAAAGAATTGTAAGAAATTCTATGTTTATCATTCCAATAATGATCCCTATGTTCAGTTGTTTAAGGGTGAGGAATTAGCAGAAAAGGTTAGGGCAAAGTTTACGTTGATAGACAATGCTGGTCATTTTAATGAGAAAGCAGGTTATTTACAGTTTCAGAAATTGTTAACAGATATCATTAAAGAGTGTTCATCTTAGCCAGAGAGTAAGTCACAACACCCCCTCGTTCAGTTTAAAGTTGGTGAAAATTTTGGAGAGTGAAAACGAACCGTTAAATCAATGTTAGGAGATAGTGCGTAGCATTTCTCAGTTGTTTTGTTTGACGATTTAACGAAGCCACCAATGTTAAGATTTTCGGATTTATCCCCTGCTTTCTCGAAGAGGTGGAAAACAGAGTTTTCTTTTGCTCGAGCTTTGTATGGAAGAGCAAAAACTCATCGAGAAAGTTGTGCAACAAGGTGACAAAAAAATTGCGTATAACGTCGCGATCGCTGTTATACGAGGTGAGTGGAGATTTTTAACGAAGTATAAAAATCGGAGCGAAAGTGCAACGCCCCCGAGCACCGCAGACCGCAGTTGAGGTGTGGAGGAGTCGTGAAAAGACGTCAAGGACAGAGTCCCATCAGATTTACACAAAAAAAGGCAATCCCCTCGTAGTGATTAGTAGTCGTCAGAATTTCGGCACTGTAAAGTTGGTAAGAAGGTTTAAATAAGTCCAATTATTTTCTCTTGTTTATGTGGGAACTTCGAGAGACAGGTGAATTTGAACATAAGTTTGAGGAGCTTCCTCCCAATATTAAAGAGAGATTTGAAGAACAGATTAGGAAATTACAGGAAAATCCCTACACTCTGGGTAAACCACTTGGTTATCCGTGGTTCAGAGAGCTCAGGAATGATAAGTTTCGCGTGTATTATCTCATCTACGATCAGCTAGTCGTAGTCTTGTTTGTTGGTGTCTCTGATAAAAAGAACCAGCAGGCAGTCATCAATATTGTTAAGAATAACCTGAAGGTGTTTAAAGAATTTGTCGAAAAAGGGGCAAAAATATTATAAAGAATAAGAGATTATACCTAATAAAATGGACAAAGAGCTTCAAAAATTGATTGATGAACGACAAGAGCTTATTAATCAGCTTTGTATGGAAATCGTTGCAGTAGAGGAAGGTATGATTAAAATACCGGTTGAAGCAAAATGACAGAAGACATTAAGCAGGTAAAAAAAGAATTGAAAGAGCAGAATGAGTTTCTTCATTCTATGTTAAGATCTTTTGAGGATATTAAGAAAGGAAGGATTAAAAAGTTTCAATTTTCAAAAGAAAGCACCGCTTAGTTCTCCATTTATCGGTCAAATTTCTCAAATACTCCTCTCGGAAGTTGATATCCTTTTATCTCTTCTAATGTTATGAACACATCAACTATCTTTAACTCGGCAGGAAATCTTGTTCTTAATTCATTAATGAAATCTCTTAATTCCGTTGAATTTTTTGCTAAGAATCCAATGTCATAATCCCATGGACCAATATATTTATAGTAAAAAATTATGTTTGGATGATTTTTAAAAAATTGCTGAATTTTGGCAATTACTTCTTGGTCAAATTTTGTTAGTTTAAGTTGTATTCCATACCATTCGTATCCAAATCTCTTAAAATCAAGTGTAATTGAATATTTCTGAATAAAATCACCCTTTTCTAAATCTTTTATACGCTTTTTTATCCCGTTTGCGGTAAGACCTATCTTCTCGGAAAGTTCAGCATAATTAATCCTAGAATTCTTGTTTAGAAGAGATAAAATGTTGTAATCAGTAAGGTCCAATAATTTTGCGGGTGCTTTTTTCTTTTTTTCCAGAATAAAAGTTGATTTTTCTTCCAGATATTTCTCAAAAAAATATTTTCCCGATTCTAATTCTGATAGAGAGTATTCCTCAATGTGTTTACCGAGCTTTAACAACAATTCAGTCACAATTTGATGCAACTCAATATTTTCTGTGAGATAAATGTCGAAAATTAATGTCCATTTACCAGCAGCCGTTCCGATCCAACTGATATATTTGTGTTGTTTTAAGTACTCCAAGATATCTTTTTCATCGTTGGGCATAAGCCGTATAAGTTGTGCAAAGAATACATGATGCTTTATTCTAAGAGCTTTCTCATTGAATTCTGTAGTGAAATCTTTTATGAACCCTGTACTGATAAGTCTCTTCAACTTATAATCCACATTTTCCCTACTAAGTCCTATCTTTTTGCTTATGGAGGTAACGCTTTCTCTAGAGTTAGAGAGCAGTATTTTGAGGATCTTCCGGTCAAATGCATCTAATTTTGGGCACATTTTCTCTATTAATGAACTATTAGTATAAAAATACTTCGTTTTTGTAAACTTCGATAAGGCAATATTTTAAATAAGTTAAATTCTAAACATTAGAATAATCAAGGAGGAAACAATAAATAATGCCACCAAGCGGATTTAGTCAGGAAGCGATAAACGGCTTGCTTGTATTTGTAAGAGCCGCTTACGAGAACACACTGGATAGATACAGAAGTAAAGATCTTTCTGAAAGAAAACACTTAGAAGAGAGTATTGGTTACTTAGAAAGTGTTGTAAAGTCAACAGCCCCTTTGGCGGTGAATGGCACAGTTTCTCGTGAGGGCATAGAAGGATTAGCCACATTTGTCACAGTAAATTACAGGGATTTAATAACTGAGATTAACCAAGGTAAGAAGAATGAAGGTCAAGCTATTCAAACTGAATTGTTCAATATAGGCAGATATCTTGCCCAGTTTAAACTGGAGGAAAAATAAAATGCCTCTCTGTGGATTCAATCAAAAAATGCTGGACGGCTTGCGTGCTTTTAACGAAGGGCTAGTTGAACATGGTTTGATTGAGAGATCGGAAAGGAAACAGCAGACCATAGATGATACGTTAGGTGCCGAATTAGCTGATATGAAACGTTTTTTAAGAGAAACGCCTGCATTGAGTGATCCAAAAGTTAAAAAATTGGTTGAGGGATTAACAATATATGCCCAAGGAGTTTATGAAGTAATGCAAGGTCAAAATGTTTCAAAGTATGGAGAAGTAGTACGAACTTTAAATGGTTTGTTTGAGGGTATGGATTCAAAGTATTACTCTGAACTTGAAGGAAAAACAGATGACATGAAACAGTTAGTTCAATATCTAAATATTCAGCGAGTATAAATTAGTTTAAAGTGCCGAAATTCTGTTCAGTTTTAACGTGACGTTAGGGGATTGCCTCAGCGTATGTACCGCGTCTTTTCACGATTTCGTATAACGTATGGAATTTTGCGAAGTTTCAAATTTCCCTCGAAAAATCCCTCAAAACTGAGGCAACCCACAGGTTTAGAGCTGGATTTTTCAGAGCTGGAAATTTGAAATTTGGGAGAGCGACTGCAAGGAGCGAACCTCTTAATTCCTGTTAGCCGACCCGAGCCCGCAGGCGAGAATGCAATGTGGCAAGGTTTAAGTTCAGCAGAACATTAAACCGCAGAGTCGTTTCGCACATATGGGGCAAGGAGCTGTTTTACAGCCATTTACGTTTATTTTAACGAAAACGTGCCCTATTTATGCGAAACGATTTTGGCTAACTCCTATTTTCCGAAAGATTTATAACTATCAACCGTTTGTTGACAACTATCAACAAAATGATGACACTAAACAAAACTGCTCAAGGAATTATGACTATTTTATTAAAAGACCTTAGCACCCATACCGCCACCTCCTTATCAGAAGAATTAAAGATAAGCAGGCAAGGAACTTGGAGAATTCTCAAGAAACTTGAAAAAGAGGAGCTAATCATGCTCGAATCAATTGGAAAGGGAAAAACAAGCACCCTAAAAATAGAATTAAATTGGGATAATGAAATAATAGAAAAAATCTTGACTCTTTCCTTGACTCAAGAAGCATTAAAGCACAACAGATGGAAATTTAACTTTGCTGATCTCAAGGAGCAGGTTGATTTTTTAATATTGTATGGAAGTGTATTACATTCCCCGAAAGAAGCTGAAGATATTGATATCATAGGAGTTGTTTCCAAAGAAAAAAAGCTGGCTAACCTGGGAAATATTGTTCTCAAAATACAAGAAACACAAGCTAAGAAAATTCACTCTATCAATTTGACTCAAAAAGAATTTAAGCAAGAATTACAAAGGCCAAATAAGGTATATTTAGATGCGGTAAAAAAAGGAGTGATTTTATTCGGCCAAGAAAACTTTATAAAATTCATAAAAGGATTACAAAAATGGTAATAGAAAATGTAAAAGAGTGTTTCGCCAGTGCCTTAAAAGATGAAACTAAAGGTAAGAAGCACAAGGGTCTTTTGAAAGTTAAATTCGACTTAAAAGAAGCAGAAGGATATATTATCAAAGCAAAAAAGAATTTAGAACTGTGTAAATTCTATCAAGAAAAAGGATTTGATTACAAACTCCCAGAAGAATGGTTCTATACACTTTATTATTGCGCTTTAGCTATTTTATCCAAGTTTGGTGTGGAAAGCAGAAGCCAAAGATGTACTGCCCTCTTCTTAAAGTATGTAAAGGATGAAGGCATTATTAAATACGACAGTGAATTTATCCAGAGAATAATGGTGTATAAAGAAAAAGAAGAGAAATCTGATGTCGATGAAAGAGAAAAATCAAGATATAGTCCCATGATTGAGATCAAAGAAGTAACACAAAATTATGACAAGATGATGAACCTCTGCCGGGAAGCCATCTCTCAATGTGAAGAAATTGTTTTCTCGGAAGGACACTTCAACCTTCCGGAAGAAGTGATATAATAGCGGATAGAAAACGCCAGAATAGGATAGAGTTCTCCACCTGCAATCAAGGGGTTAAAAAGAGACAAGGATTCTCCACGAGAAACTGAATCTTTAGAGTTCTATGCCCGTCGGTTCGCCGCTTCCTCGCTACAACCTTAGAAAGAAGCGTAACTTAATTTCCTTGCCGAGCAACGGCTTAGCTCACCGACGACTTATTGGCATAGAACTCTCTAAGGGATGTAATTCAAAAAAAAGAAAAAATAAATCTTGCCTTTTTTAAACCAGGGGGTGGTGGTACTAAAGAAATAGCAAAGGCAAGATTTGATTGTAATCAAATAAAAAGGTGCATGAAGGGATCGATGTCCCTTCAGCACAAATGGGCTTTACAAACCCATTTTGTGCTTTCGCACCCGTTTATGCCTAAACTAACTCTAAGCCCAACTCTTTACTCATGGACTGAGCTCTCTGGTGAGACTTTCTTTGGTCAATCTTTCCCAAAATCCACGGCGAGTTAACTCCAGTGATGATGGTCATGACGGTTAACTTTCCTTTCATGTTATCATCTACTCTTGCTCCCCAGATAACGTTTGCATCGTCGTCCAAAGATTCTGTGACTAACTCTCCAATTCTTGAGACTTCATCCAAAGTCATGTCCGGTCCACCGGTTACGTGAATCAAAGCTCCAGTAGCTCCTTCGTAGTTGATGTCTAATAAGGGGTTGCTTAAGGCGCCCTTTACTGCTTCTTCTACTCTGTTGTTAGTATCTGAGCTTCCTACTCCGATCGCAGCTACTCCACCATTACTCATGATCGCTTTTACATCAGCGTAATCCAAGTTAACCAAGGAAGGTACAGCGATAGTTTCTACAATTCCTTTGATCATGGTTGCTACTAGTTCGTTAGCTACGGCAAAAGCCTGTTGAATCGGCAAGTTACCCGCAATCTGGACTAATCTATTGTTATCGATTACGATTACCGTATCGGATACTTGTCTCAACTGCTGCAAACCAAATTCAGCTTTGTCGCATCGGGCTCTTTCAATGTTGAAAGGCATAGTTACGGTTCCAATTACAATGGCGCCAGTATCTTTAGCCACTTGAGCTACGACCGGGGCAGCACCAGTTCCGGTACCTCCTCCCATACCCGCACACACGAAAACCATATCTGATCCTTTCAAAGCGTCCTTGATTTGAGTCAAAGATTCTTGAGCAGCTTCTGCTCCCTTGTTAGGGAATCCACCACATCCTAATCCGCGAGTACACTCTTTTCCAATCAAGAATTTTCTGTCCGCACCCGTGATACTTAAGTGTTGGTGATCCGTATTAGTAGCAATAATCTCTGCTCCTTTGATTCCTTTCTTGTATAGCCAGCCAACCATGTTGTTACCAGCTCCACCCACGCCAATAACCTTAATGTTGGCTTGGTTCAAGTTTTCAAATCCTCGTTCTGGAGCACTCTCCAGGGCTCTTTCAATGATAAAATCCATTTTTCCACCACCTCAATCTTTTACTACCCTTGTATTTTTTGTTTTATTGTTTTTTTATTATATTATGGAATATATATTTTCTCCAACCACAATGGTTATAAAGGAGTTAAATTTACTTCCTTTTAGAATTCAACCAACCAAACCTTACGTCCTAACCAAGCGTAACTAAGAATTCACCAAAGAGTCCCGAACCTAACCGTTTAAGACCAACCGAATATTTTAACCGAACCAGTTTTTAGTGTTTGAAAACTTATTTATAAGTATTTCTATACTTGAGAATATAAGATTTTGGGAGTTTACGCACAAGATTAAAATTTTCAGTTAAATGCACTAAGAAAAATAAGAATTATTTTTTCTAAAAAATTAAGGCTATTTTTCTTCTCGGTTTCGCAAATAAATTTTTACTTTATTTGCGACTGAAAAATGATTTTTCATTTTTCTTGTTTTATTTTATCGACGACAAATTTCTTGGCTTCTTGCACCGCTTCGTGCACCGCATCGCTTTTCCGTCCTAAAGTAGTAGCCGTATCCACCATATATTTAGCAGGATCGCGCATTTTACATCTCCATTTATGAAAATAAACTACGGTTTCTAGAGGATATTTAGGTGGTTTAGGAGGAACTTCTTTAGCATAACCTAAAGCGATAATTGCTTGGGGACGCACTTCTTCGGGAATACCGAGCATAGATTTAACTGCTTCTTCGTCAAATCCTCCGATCCAACGACCGCCTAAGCCTAAAGAATGAGCTTCTAAGAGCATATTTTCAATGGCAGCAGCACAATTTTGTACTGAATAAAGCCTCTCGCCTCTTAAACCATAATACCTTTCCGCTTTCTCCGGTTCAGCACAAACTACGATCAAAGCTCCTGCTTGTACCACTTCATATTGTTCGTAACAAGCTTCAGCTATAGCCTGCTTCTGGACACTCTCGAATATGACGATAAACTTCCAATTTTGTACATTACCGCAAGAAGGAGCATGTCTAGCTGCATCGATACACTTAGCGATGTTCTCCCAAGAGACAAATTTAGGCAAAAAATACTTCACGTTTCTGCGGGTACTGATTAGTTCTAAAATATCACCCATTTTAATCAAAAATGATTCTCCTGAAGTATTTATAGTTTACGCTTTTGGTGTAGCCTAGTCTCTTTTGAAAAGGGAACGTCTTTTCTGGAAGGAGAATTCCTTTTCTGGAAGTGTTTTCCAAAATAGAAATCTATATAAAGAAGTTCTAGTTAGAAGTCAAGTGAGGGAAAGGTTACATGGGTAAAGGAGAAGCGTTAGCGCAACTGCTGGATGAAAAGAAATCTGCTATTCTGAAAACTATTTTTAGTTCTAAGGAAGAGCTCTGCTTAAACGAAATTGCCACCAAGAGCGGAGTTTCCCTTACTTCTACCTTCCGCTTACTCCAAGAGTTTACCGAAGCCGGATTGGTCAAAAAGAGAGAGTGGAAGAACTCTAAATTGTACTCGGCCGAAGAGAACGAAAAAGTGACTTTTCTTAAAGAGTTGTTCTATGAAGAGTTCGATGGGCTAACCGAGTTTGTCAACCAGGTAGTTTCCGTAGGAAGCATCCAAAACATTGTTTCCTATGGACCGAAGAAGAAGGACAAGGCCAGCGTGATGCTGATCGGAGAAGGGATCGATGTAGCCAAAGTAACCGAAGTCTGCCAGCAGTTGAAAGAGAAAGGGTTTGAGTTAACCTTCTTGACTCTGACCAAAGTCCAGTATGAGCAGATGACCAAGATGGGGTTGTATTCTGGGGATAAGAAGGTGCTGAAGTAGGGTTAGGAGGATTAGCAGCATCAGGTCGAATTCTAAACGAGATAACATCTAGTTGACAAGGGGGTTGTCCCATCCGGGGAACGTCAACCCACCATTCTAACGACGAAGAATTCGAAGCTGCTAATCCGAATAATTTCCTCTGGAACATTTCATTTCCGATGGAAGCAAAATCCCCCTAAAAAAGAACCAACATAACCGATGAAATTACAATCAACAATAACCCCAATCCTACACAAGGAAAAGCAATCTGCTCACCTAAAGAAAGTCCTTTAAAGTTTTTCAGCTTGCCAGCAATAAAAGTAAAGAAAGCACTTACTTTTTCATTAAACCAATTTAAAGCCGCTTGTAAATCCATCTGTTCACATAAATATAGTAAAGTTAAAGAATTAATAAATCTTTGCTTACTCTTCCTTCTTTTCAGCTGCTTCACCAAAACTTTGGGGGCCTTCCTTCAGCACTTTAAGATTAACTTGAGTAATGATTTTGCTGATTCTATCTCCGCAGACGGTTCTTTTCTTTAACAAACCAGGTTGTTTTCCGCCTTCTCGATTAAGACCATTAAATCCTACTCCTTTAGCAGTCATAATCTTCTTACGCGGAAATTGAATTCCTTTTCTCATCGGAAAGCCGCATTTATCACTTCCCCCGGTAATTTCAAATTCGTATCCGGAAAAGCCTAACTGATTTCCAGAAACTTTGTCTCCAATCTTTAAGTTATGTAAAGCATCTGCTTCTGCTCCTTTCAGTTCTTTCTGGTAAGACTTACCATCCTTACATCCAATTACTACCTTAAATTCCGTCATTTTTAATTTCCTCCCGAGACCTAACACGAAAAATGTTTACATTTTTCTGCCGTAAATAAAGGATTACATACTTTATTTACGAGAACTTCAAAAGTTCTGCCCAACAAGGGGATCTCAGCGATGTATAGATGTTAGATTAGATAGTGATTTATAAAGATTACCGAGAAAACTACTCTTCTTCCTCTTCTTCCAGCCTATTTAAGTTCGAGTTCATTTAATTCCTTGTTCAAAGTCTCTTGCTCTACTTTTAACTGTCCCAACTGCACCTTTTTATACTCATTAATCTGATTTCTACTAGAATCCCACTCTAACGGCCGGATTCTTCGTTCTAGTTGAAACAGCTGTTCTCTCAATTCTTCGATTCTTTCCTTGGACATAAATAGCTAGAAAGGGACGGATTATATAAAGTTTAGGGAATAAATGATGAAACCCTCGCCAATTTGGCCAGTGAGGAACTTTAGCTGTTCACAAGATAAGGCAACGACCTTATCTGTGCACCGGTGAAATCGTTGTTTCACCTTGTGCGTAAGACTGCTGGTTTGCCGTTCACTCATTCATTTATTAGTGATTGGAACGGCTCCGAACGAGAGGGTTTCATAGTAATTAAAATAAATATAAGAATTGCTATATCTTTATTAATCCCTTAATCTAAATACTAATTATGCAAGAGAAAACTCTCTATCAAATCTCTATTATTATGATCCTAGTAGGATTAGCTATACTTATGATTTACGCTGAAGAGCTGGACCTGAAAGCGATTGAAAGAATCGAGACGGTAGCTCCAGCTGAAGCAGTAAAGATGTACGGAACCATCACCAAATTAAGTGTGCAAGAGAACACCTTATTTCTAGAAGTAGAAGGAAGCCGAGTAGAGAAAACTAATGTGATGGTCTTTTCTGATGAAGAACTGTTTTTGGAAGAAGGAGATTATGTCGAAATCTCTGGTGTGGTAGAAAAGTATCAAGGCCAGTCAGAGATTATTGCTTCTAAAGTGGTTAAGAAGTAATTAATGAAGAGAATATTTTTCCAATCTCTTAACTAACTCTGAAATTTCAGTGACTGCTTCTTTTACAGTTTCAATATCAATATTTTCCCCGTAATAGTTTATTCCGTTTCTTAACTTTCTATACCGGTCAAATTTCATAGAAAGGGATTGTTCCTGCAGAATATCCCTTAAGAAATAACCAATGGATTCATGGTCAAGAAATTTATATCCTTTCAAATAACCGATAGCTTCACAGTATTCTCTCATTCCTTCATAAAGTTCCCTTAATATTGATTTTAAGGTATTGGAATTTAAAGGTATAACTTTAGCGGTTTCAATTGCTTGGATTGACGACTTAAATAGACTTAAAGCTCTAATCTTGTTAGGCGGAACTTTCTTCGCTTTTCCTTCAATGAGACTATTTTCAAAGTTCATAAGACCACCAGTTCACCAGATAAAACTATTCCGTTGCAAATATTATTTATCAGGTTGGGATTTGATTTTTTGGCCTTGTTCCACAAATCTTTGCTGAACCGGTGCAAACTAATTTTTCTATTTAGGATTTTTTCATATTTTTCAGTTGTAAATTCCTTTTCGATATTTGAGATCAGACAGATATCTATATCACTACTGGTGTCATCTCTGGCAAAAGCATAACTTCCAAATAAGACAATAACCGGCAGATCGTAGGACTTCTCTAAGTCTTCAACAAGATTAGACCTTCTTAATTTTTCCAGATTATAATATAACTTTAAATTTAACGTTTTTTTAGATAAGATTAAACGATAAAAGGAATATACCCCTTCCGTTTTGGAAAATAAACACTCTTCTTTAACTAACCGCTGGAGATATTGCCTAATAGTGGTGTGGTTTATGTTTAAAAGGCGAGAAAGCTCCCTAATACTAAACTTTCTATTCGGTTCCTCAAAGAACGATTTTAATATGGTAATTTTCCTTTCCATGTGGAAATATATATTTCCACTTGTTTATAAATCTTTCCATTGATTTATTCTGGTGGAATAACTGAATAGGTTTTACTTGCCGCCGGAGTGATTAAACTATCCCCAGCGACGTTTTCGATAAGAAGATTCTTCCACACCATCGCTTTGATTATTACTGGACCTTTATTTGAAATAATAAAAATGGTTTATTGTTCTCTTATTATCTTTTCCACTTTATTCACAAATTCAATGGCTTTATACCCTAAACTTTCTGCTAATTCTCGTTCATATTCAACAGAAATAGAATATGTTGCGTCTTCTCGATAATTCTTTAACTCCACAAATTCACGAATGTCTTCTTCAATCATGATTGTTTTGACAATTGTTTTCAAATCTTCTTCTGAAATATGCTGCGGATAAAAGAACTTGATCAAAATGGAGATAGTTGCGATATGACTTTTAGTTTTATAACCCTTCATGGCGCACAGAGCCAATGCCGCCTGGTACACCGAATAATAATAAGAAACGATAGACCACTCGTAAAAATCTTTCAAATCATCGAGAATGCTTCTAGAGAACCGCAAATTTCTCTTCGCCTTATTGAGATGACCTTCTACTTCTATTTTGGTTGCTCCTTCTCGAATGGTTTCCCTTTTAAGGTAATTCTGAAAATCTTTTTCCAGAATATTTCTATTCTTTACCCATAATTCCCATTTTTGCTTTTTCATTCGAATATAACCTCATAATAAAGTTGATTGCCAAAAACAGGATAACCATGAGTGATAGCGTCTTGAAGAGCATAATTCTGTTTATTTCCCTTTTCTTTTAAAAATTCGTTCAATCCCATAATAATACTATTGACTTTTAGACCAATTTCCGCAACAATATTTCTCTTTATTTTCTCAATTTTTTCAGTTAGTCCTTTCTCTAAAGCATCAAAAACAATAATAATGTCAATATCACTTTTTGCCGCATAATTTCCTTTTGCGGTTGAACCAAACAACAGAGCAAAATAAGGAATTTTTAAATTTTTAACTTCTTCAACAAACATTTTTACTGCTTTTCCACGCTTATACTCTAATAATTCTATTCTTTCTAAATCAAAATAAGAGAAAAACACCTTGACCAAAGCACTTTCTAAATTAAGGTCATAAATCTTTAAATTCCCCTCTTTTCTGGAACTTAACATTTTACGTTTTTCGAGAGAACTAAAGTACTTTAATAAGGTATGCTCAGATAATTTAACCAATTTTTTAACTTGCCGAACATGACCCCTTCTATGCTCATAAAAATATTTCAGTAAGTCCAGCTCTTGTTCGGTGATGTGTTGCATTTTATGCACGCACTGTTGTTAATTGTGCAACGTTTATAAATATTTCCTAATTTTATGAAATGACGTACTCTTCCTCTACCGCTTTGATTAAACTTTCCCAAGCAGTGGTTTCGGTTAGAAGATTCTTCCACACCATCGCCTTGATTACTACTGAAGTGTTTTTTGGGAAAGTGTAATCTGATTAAACAGGTCATTTTTAGAATAGCAATATTTTTAATGTTGAAAGGAGTTCTCTAATAAAAAGTGGTCATATGAAAGAGTCTGAAACGTTAGAGCTGAAGAAATCTACATCGGAACTAAAAGAAGGAATCATTTCTATAGCTGCGATCTTAAATAAACACCAAGAGGGAGAACTTTACTTCGGCGTCAGGAATGATGGCACGATTATAGGTCAAGAAATTTCTGAAAGAACCATTCGGGAAGTTTCCAAAGCCATTTCTGACCATATTGAACCAAAAGTATTTCCAACAATTCATGAAGTCGAAAATAAAGTGATCAAAGTCGAGTTTACTGGAAATAATTCTCCTTATTATGCTTATGGCAGAGCTTACATACGAGTGGGAGATGAAGATAAACAATTATCAGCTAAGGAATTGGAGAATCTGATTCTGAGAAAGAACAAAGAAAAACTCAGATGGGATAATCGGGTGTGTGAGAAAGCAAAATTAAGTGACATCAATGAGGAAAGAGTGAAATGGTTCGTCGAAAAGGGTGGACTAAAATATGATTCCGTTAAAAGTTCTTTAGAGAAACTAGGTTTGATAAGATAGGAGAAGCTTTTGAATACAGCAGTTCTCTTTTTCGGCAAACGACCGGAAGATTTTCTTCCAAATGCCCGACTACGCTGTGCCGTATTTGGCGAGACCACAGCTACAACCATTGATATGCAAGATTATTTTGGAGATGTCTTTACCTTAATCGAGAAAGCGGAGAAGTATATCTTAGCGAACATCCATATCGGGATGCGTTTGGAAGGATTATATCGCGTTGATGTTCCTGAGATTGACAAAGAAGCTTTCAGGGAAGCTTTGATTAACGCTTTTTGCCATAGAGATTATTGGGAGTATGATTCAGTTAATGTAGCTATCTTCAAGAACAAATTAGAAATCAGAAGCCCTGGCGGATTGTATGGTGGACTGACTATTGAGAAGATCAAGAAAGAGGAAGTTTCCCGAAGGAGAAATGAAATAATTGCTGAGATGTTCCATCAAATTCATTTTGTAGAGAAGTGGGGAAGAGGTATCAGCTTAATGTTAGAGAAAGAGCCTACTGTTGATTTTAAAGAAGTAGCGGGGATTTTCATTACTACGTTTAAGAGGAAGAACCCCCCAACTACCCCCCAAGCTTCTTTGACTGAATTAGAACTTAAAATAGTGAATCTGATTAAAGGAAATAAAAATATTTCTCGTGCTGGAATAGCTCAAAAATTAGGAATAAGTGGAGATACAGTTAAAGAGTATTTAGAGAAACTGAAGAAAAAAGAAATTCTAGTCAGAAAAGGTAAGACCAGCAGTGGGTATTGGAAAATATTATAATCTATTCAACAGTATACTCTTCCTCTACCGCTTTGATTAAACTTTCCCAAGCAGTGGTTTCGGTTAGAAGATTCTTCCACACCATCGCTTTGATTACTACTGAAGTATTTTTGGAGAAAGTGTAAGTGAAAGAGACTTCTTCCGAAGTGTTAGCGGCTAGTGGGGGCATAGAGTGCAAGAATTGGGCTTTCTGTTCTCCATTAACGTTAATGGTAACTAAAACCAAATGATCGGCAGGAAGAAGGGTTTTGGGAGTAATCTTCGTATTGATGGTATATTCTTTCGCTTGAACTTCAGTTACGGCTATTCCATTAGATTGAATGGTGATGTTTATTTCTGAAGAAACTTCTGCAGCGACCACTTTAACGGTTATCGGAACGATTGTTTTTACTAAGTTAGTATAATCAGCATAGTTTACAATTTCAAAAGAGGAGAAGTTGAAGAAATAATTTCCTGATTTGGTTATACCTCCTTTGATGGTAATTCTGGCGATATCAAACGAACCAGTACGAAATTCACTATCGCTAAAATTCAAGGCAAAATAACGGAAGAAAAGGTGGTTACCTTTACAACTGCTATTTTCTGCCAGAATTAAATCTTTTATTCCGTTCATCAATGGTTCAATATTTATCTTACTCAAATCACAATCTACTCCTTCCGGCAAATCTAAAGTAAATTCAGCACCGAGAGTTTGTGCTGTACCAATATTTGCTCCGATGGTTAAAATAATATCTTCGCTAGTATTGAAAGTTCTAACAGGAGAGAAACCGGCAGTGTTAGCTTCCCCAGTAAAAAATGCTTTACCCACTAATTGTTTTCCCCAGAAGAACCATACTAAAGCCAAGATTAATACAATCACTAAGATTGTTATCACTATGGTTTTACTTGCTTGTCCAGGTTTAGGGTCAGTTGGGGGGTACATGGTTAGCTTTTATCCGAAATAAATCTTAATCCCTTTGGCAATAGCGGTTAATTTTTGCAACATAGTTGGTTCTGCATCATTTCCCTTATCTGTATGGATTTTATCTTTTAATGCTTTCAATTCGATATTAATTTTTTCAAATATCCCTTTGGCTTCTGGATCATCGATGGAATCATCGGAAGGGATACAAGCACTATTGCCTAATTGATATCCATCGGAACAGGTATATTCACATTTAGTGCTAGAAGTACATCCACTAACTAGAGTATTATCTACTCCACTGGCAGTTAGTTCTGCATCATCTCTCGAGCAAAGCGCGGCATGTTCCGGTACATCTCCGCTGCAAACATAATTTCTACAGGTATTAATACCATCACAATATTGAAATTCTGTGCAAACAGGACAAGCAGAAGGTGCGCCAACAGTAACCGAACGGGTCCCGCCAATTACTATTTCTGCGGTATCTCCTTCAAACATGTACTTACCAGAAAAATCTCCTTTAGTAGCAGTAGCAGGAACAGTTAATTGGTAAGTGTATACCTTGGGAATAGCGTTGCTAATAACCACGTCCTTTAGGTGTCCAGCTTGAGTATTATCTAATCCGCCCTTGTCAGAAACAGCCCATCCAGAAGGGTAAACCTCATCAATGGAATAATAGGTTTCATCGCTATCGACACTTACAGTTAAAGTTACGCTTAATGTTTCTCCAGGAGCAGGAGTTGCAGGACTAATACTACGTGAAACCGTACCGGCTAACACCAATTGAAGAGACAATAATACCATTGCCATTAATACTAATATTTTCATTTCGTGATGATTTCTCATTGTAAGCACCCCTTTGCTGATTTCCAAGCGTAAATCCCCAGCATTAACTTTGGCATTTCCACTTGACCTCTGTTAAAATTACCGATGTAAGACATTATATCTGGCATATCCACACAGTCATCTAAACCTCTATCTCCATACCAACATCCAATAGTCTCTCCTTCTATACTAACCTTTCCTGATTCTCCCACCGCAGGACACCGATCTAAAGAATCAATAATTCCATCTCCATCAGCATCAGTTTGCTCATTTTGTACACAAGCTCCTTCTTTACAAGAAGTTCCAGTGGGACAATTAGTGATTGTATAATACTCAAAGTTATCTGGCTTACAGTATTGTTCATGAATTCGACCATCAGAACCGCAACTATCATTCAAAGTAATAAACTCCTTACTAACATATTGAATACCCTGGGCAGTTCCTTTAACAGTTAGATTTAACCCACCATCGCTATCTGTACAGATAGTCGGAGCTACACAAGCGCCATTCTGACAATAAGATCCAGCAGGACAGACATAAATTTCAGAAGAATAACCCCTATCACTTAAACAAATAGTTTCATTAACCTTCTGACCATCGACACAACTGTCCTCGATGTATTTATAATCCCAGCCATTGGAATAAGACACTTTGACTTCTTCCCGTTTCAACAGTGAACTTTCATCAAAAGTAGAACCACTTTCTTTTCCACCCGGATAACTATTATCCAAATCTACACAAGCAATTATTGATGGAGAACAGATATATGCACAGGTAGGATCTGCACAATCGGTTAAGCCGTTTTCGTCATTATCTAGACCATCACTACAATAATCAGACGTCTCCCCTTCTGTTTTAGGAACACAAGTCTTAGTAAGATCTCCGCATTTTAAATTATTTGAACATACTCCACACTCTCTGCCGCAACCATTATCACCACAATAACAACCGGGACCAAAACACGAAGTTGTAGAACCATCTGCATTAGGGCAAGTGGGAGTACATTGTTCTTCTGGATCAACACAAGCCCCATCTTTGCAGATTTGATTCATAGTACATCCGCTACTACTTCCCCAAACTCCACAGCCATTTTCCCCTGCAACACAAGGGGTGTATAACCCCGTAGAGGGAGTGGTACAATGAATTTCTCCCACCGTACAAGAATCTGCTGGACATTGTGGAACCACAGCAGCTATTTTAAAAGTGGTATCCTGGACATAACCGGGAGTAACTAGATTAACTCCCATATCATTCGGAACATTAAAGTAAGTGAAATCTATTGTAACTGTCTCTTCTTTATTAAGAGTAGTAATATCTAACACTACTAAGGGAACAATAGAAGTAGGATTTCCTTTAGAATCTTTAATCGCATATTCTTTCAGGGTTTTAGAAGGAAGAAGAGCTCCGGTTACCGTTACTTTAGTTAAAGCTCCTTCTGGAACCGAACTAAAATCTACTACTGCTTCAGGGATGGGTACACCTTGATCTCCCCCATAAGTATATCCACTCTTGAACTCATTAAAGGTAATTAAAGTGGGATCATAAGTAAAAGTAAAACTAAATAGCAAACTATCTCCTGCCCCGATATTCGCTCCTACCACTAAGTCGTTCTGCTCATTTAATCCAGCGGTAGCCGTACTCATAATCGGAATTCCCGCCGAACCCACTTCAGATAACAGATCGGTATTATAATCCTGTCCCTGAATCGCTTTCCCCACCATCTGTTTATTCACTAAGAAAAGTATCAATCCTAATATCAATATAACAGAGATAGCGGAAATAATAATTATTTTATTCCTATTCTGAGTGGCAGGAGTAATCGTTGCCCGTGAACGAACTGCTACTGGTTTTGTTTTCATTGTCCCACCTCCGCATCATAATTGTGTTTAAATGCCCACAGGAATTTATTCAGCTTAGATAAATCATGAATCAGACTCTTTATCTTTGGTTTAAAGTAATTCTGATCCAAATCAGCACCATTTACTTTACCATCGATATTCAAATCTCCAATGAAAAGACAAACCCCGTTGCTATACTCCCTTCCTGGAGAGCAAGCTTCTTCTTTGTTTTTACATTCACCATCGATGCAAACCTTACCACTATTAACACAGTTTACATTAGAAGTAGTTCCATCGCTACAACTCGTTGAAACCATATCATTTTGACAAGTGGAAGTGCAAGTTACAGGGGGAGAAGTTATGCAAACTCCGTCTATACACAAAGTTCCGGAAGAACAAGGGAGAGATGATCCCCCAATTTTACCATTCGCACATTCTTCATAATATCCACAATAATATTCTTGAACAGTATTCGCATCAAGACAGGTGTCAGTATACGTCACAACCAAACCATTACAGGCTAGACTGCCCTTAACTATACCTTTAATAGAACTATCCATTCCGTTATCACTATCCTCACAGATAACAGATTTTATACAAACTCCCTTCTGGCAAGTTTGCCCTTCAGAACATTTACCAGTTGCTTTAATTTCAATATTTTCAGGACACTTCCAACCATCAACACAAGCAGTAACTGCTCGATCCACACACGAAGCGACGCAAGTGGTAGTATCAAATCCGCTGCAGTCTGTCTTGCAGTTAAGATTTCCGCTAGCAAAACCTTGAGAAACACAAGTTTGTCCACTTAAATCAGTACCATCGCAGACTTCACTACCCTCTTTTTTATTATTGCTACAGGTTTGAGTAGGAGTAGCGAGGATAATAAAAGATTTAGCTAAAGAAGTAGTGGTTCTAGCAAAATTACCTTTCTTAGCTACTAATCCTGAAAAAGTTAAAGTAACTGATCCTGGGGAAACAGCTGTAGCCTTAAGTGTAACAAAAAGTTTATTTGTTCCATATATTTCTGTTCCAGTAGTTGTTTCTCCATAATGGAAACCAGAGCCTTCTTTTTGATTATAAGTGACGGTTGCTCCAGAGAATAATCCTTCTGAAACCGCTGAATTAATGGTTACTCCCGCAGAAGGAGTTAAAATAAATTCTGCTTGTTTAATTGGAATAGTAGAAGGAATGTCTAACAAGACTTTAATATCAAAAGTATTTCCAACAGTAACTGAAGAAGGAACATCAACCGTAAAAGCGACATTTTCCGCCAAGGCAAAACAGGAACCAATTATAATTAGCAATATCAATGATAATGTTCTCGTAAACCCATTTTTTAAATAAGCCATTTTTAATCACCCATTTTTTATTATGAACAAACCTCTTGAGCATGAGTCGTATCAAACTCACTAGCCATAGTATAAACCACTCCATTTTTACAGACGTAATAACCGTCCGAAGAGTAATCACATACATTTTGATTAGCGCCACCGCAAGTAGATTCAGATTGAGATTTCAAGACGTACAATAATAAGGTCACATCATCACCGTCTAATGTTTTATCTTGATTCAAATCGCCTAGAGGAGTGCAGGAAGTATCTTTACAAGACTCTTGAGCATGCGCTACGCCCAACTCATCAGTAATATAAACCACGCCATTTTTACAGACGTAATAGCCATCGGAAGAGTAATCACACACTTTTTGACTAACGCCGCCACAAGTAAATTCAGATTGAGATTTCAATACGTACAATAATAAGGTTACATCATCACCATCTAATTTTTTGTCTTGATTCAAATCGCCCCTAACACCACAATTAATTGGACTAGGCACCACTAAATCACATCTTCCTTGATTTAATTCATATCCTGAAGCGCACGCTTCACACCCATCACTCCAAACAGTATTTATGTTAACCCATCCAGTTACGCAAGTACCATCTTGGTTTGCATTCGTACCATAAGGAGAGCTATCACAAACATCTCCCTCGCCATCTAAATCAGCATCCTTCTGATCCTGATTAAAGTTATTAGGACAATTATCGTCACCATCGCTTATACTATCTTTATCAGAATCTTTGAAAACATTACAAGAACCACTATCAGTACAGACACCACCTTCGCCACACGTTCCACAACTTCTTCCGCAGCCGTCTGCACCACATTGCTTACCACTACATTGAGGAGTACAGCTAGGTTGGGTACAAGCTCCATTAAGACACACAAAACCTCTTCCAACATCAGCACAATTTTTCTGGAGAGCAGAATAGTTCTGGCCCTTACAGATTCGTTCAAATAAATAAACGGTTCCGGAAAGATTAAAACAAGAATCACTTGTTCCGTTAGGGTATCTGTTACTTTTTACCTCTCCCTTAAAAGTAAAATTAGCTCCATTATCGCTATCAGTACAATAACTCTCCGCACAAGTGGAGATACCTACTCGATTAGCAGGTAAATAGTTTAGTACAAAACAAGTCCCATCATCGGCCGTGACCACTTTTTCTGCCGCTAACGCTAAAGTAGCCATGGTGCACAAAAGTACTATTCCGATAACAAACATTTTCGTTTTCATTTTTGCTTATCTGATTACAACTCCGCCTCCGCTACTTCCGCCAGGTGTAGGAAGAGGTGTCCCTCCTCCTGGTACCGATACAGTTCCACATACGGCGCGATAAACTTTAGAGAGATTGTAATCTTTGGCAGTTAAAGAACCGCAACTCAAACTATTATCTACGCGCCATTGGTTTACTTCAAACGATTCAATTTCTTTACAGGGATTATTAAATAGTGTATTACACGCATGAGTTCCTGAAGTAAAAAGAGTAGTAGGATTAGCAGATTTAATCTCTGAACTATTGACCTTGCCCAATCCTTTTCCGACTAATAGTATTTTAGAAATATCTCCATTACAAACATTATTAATATAACAATCATAAACATCGTTACAATCAACCATCCCATCATCATCATCATCAAGTTTATCATTACATACTGTTTCAGGAGTAATGGGAACTGTTTCAATAGAAGTTACTCTTCCCACAATTCTGGAACATACAGTATAACTCGGACAAGTGGTATTGCATAAACAAACATTCTCGGTAATCGTTCTGGAATCATTCTTCACATACAAAATATATTTTCCTCGAAGGTAAGTAAAGGTAGCATTAGAAATTAAAGGATTATTTGGTAAAATAGTTAAGGAAACAGTAGATATTAAATTTCCGGCTTGAATCGCCTTCCCAAAAACTCCTTCTCTTACCGGAGAATATAAGATGAAGAAAGCTACTGCCAATATGACTATACCGACAGCTAGAATCAACCACACTTTATGTTTATCAACAACTACCTTTTCCATCTTTTGTTGTTGATTATTTCTTCCCATTTTATATATTTATCCTCTTCCGTTTAATTCGCTGAAAGCCGCACTTATCTCTTCGCTGTCCCAACCGGTATTCTGAGCTAAGATCTGCCGGATCTGACTATCGTTAGTACCCATCTGCCGCTCCTTGACGATCCACGCTTTCAATTCTTCTAGATTGTATACTTTCTGTTTCGGTTTAGCGAAATGCGCTGCCAATACCACAATAATAATTATCGTTATAATCAACACTGCTAATCCTAAAAAGTAAATCTGATAATCGCTCCAGAATTTACTGAGGGAGAACGGCGTAGCCGCTTTAGTGGGCTTCAGCAAGTCCAACTTAGATCCTGCCGGAGGAGTATACGTCGGTTCAGGCTGGCTGGCAGGATAATAAGGTGGAACCGGTATCTGAGGAGAAACGTACGCCGGAGCCGGACCGGAAACAAAAGTAGCTTGGCAGAATTTTCTTAAACTCGGCTTTAAAACAGTAGAACCACATTTATGCTCGTCATAACAAAGTCTTACTTGTTCATCGGAAGTACAACCAGACCATCCTGAACACACCCAAGATTCTTCACACTTATTGCACGTTTTTTCTTCCGTACGGCTTTTCTCACAACCTTTCTCATCATTACAGATACGAGTTTGTTTTAAAGAAGGACCACAATAATTCCATACTCCACAATTCCAGGAAGGCTGACAACTTCTTCCTCCACCACTACTGCCGCCGGAAGGAGGAGCCCCTCCATCAACCGCGGGAGGAGTTACTTTACAATCAGCAGGACAATTGGCAACAGACTCATTGCTCTGACAAGTTCCATCCCCGCAAGAAGGAGTTTCATTTTTCTTAGTATCATTGCTTTGAATAACAGTTATATTTCCACCAGCACAACTCCCAAAACAGAAATTAACTTTCTTGGCCGTATCATTATTACAAGCAGCAAGTAAAGTATAATTGCCTTCGGCCGTAGGAAAGAAATTAGCAGAAAATAAATTATTCGCATCCGTAACCTGTTGATCTACCCAGACCATATTATTTCCTAGAGAAGCCTGCAGCCCCACTTCCAGATCCGCTCCAGAGCAGCTGCCGGTAATTGAAACATAATCATCGGAAGTCGGATTAGGATATTCAGTTAAATCCGTTTTCACCGTAGTCACAGCTAAAACTAACGTCGGCAAAATAAGTACAATTAAAATCCAATTAACTAATTGCATATGGCTCCTCCTTCGGTTGAAGTAAATCTAAGGGATGGGCTGACCAGAAATCCCATACCTGCGCTATAACTCTCATCGTACCGTACGCTTTCGGCTGAACTTTATGATTCAGGCTAACCGTTTCCAGTTCTCCTGCTTTCAAAACCGGTTTTATCACCCAATACTTTTCTATAGTTTTATTGGGAGCACCCTCATTGTCATATAATATGGTGACTAAGACTAAATGGTTTTCTGAAAGATCCTTATCAGACAAAATTTTAATGGTGATAGCATAATTTGTATCTTCAACAACAATTTTATTGCTGGACTCAATTGCAACTTGGCTTTGTGAATTAATAATAGCAATACTTATTCCCTCCGGTGGAAGCGCTTTACAATCACTATTTTGACAATGTTCTCCAGTGTTACAATCAGAATTACTACTGCAGAACGAACTAGAGACGAATTTTTCAGTTACACATTTACCATAGCAAGAATCAAAAGTTAATCTATTACATCCAGCAGTATCCAGCGCTTTACAAGTGTATAGAGAATTGCCGCTGCAATATGTTCCGGGAGAACAGTCATCACATTTAGCTCCACATTGACCTTCACTGACGCATTTCAGATTAGTCGGACAAGAAGTTTGGTTAGATAATTTATCAAAGCAATCGTCGTGATTAAGAGAGTAACCCGAAGGAAGAGTTCCGTTAGTACACTTGGTCTCTGGAGTAGCGAAGTAATTGCCAAAAGTATCTTTATCATAATCCTGGTAAAGTGATTGTTCCATCCATATCTTCGAATCGCTGTCGTTGCAATCAGGAGCTTTGTCTAATTTCTCCGTGCCATTCATACAAGGAGGATTAACAGGATAACCATCGTTATCAGAGTTGGTGCAATTAGCTAAACTTTGGGGAGTGACCTGATTGCTTTTACAAACCCCGCTTTCACAGGTTTCTTCCGATTTACAAGCGCCGCAAGTTCCACCACAGCCGTCATCTCCGCATTGTTTAGTGGTTCCGTCAGCGTTATTACATTTAGGAGCACAAGAACATTTACCTTCCTTACAAATCTTTCCTCCAAAGCAGATAGTAGTACAATTACCACAATGATATTGGTTATTAGAAAAATTAACGCAACTACTCGAACAAGAACTTAATCCCATGGGACAAGAAGTACACTTCTGAGAAGAATTACAAATTTTATCGTTGCCACAAGGTCCACAACTACCACCACAGCCATTTGGACCACATTCCTTATCCAAACATTGGGGAGTACAGCTAAGGTCGAGATATCCGCAATCCACTTTCTTATCGCAATCGGGATCGTCACAATCAATTAAACCATCTTGATCATTATCAATCTTGTCAGAGCAATTATTTTCTACGCAAGCGCCATCGCGACAATGAGTGGAAGTAGGACAGGTCCAACCATTCCAACTAATGTTAACCAGATTACTACAATAAACTTCGATGACTGAATCATAATTGGAAGAGCAACTGTCATTAACTATGGCGGAGGTTCCGTTCTTTAATCCAGTTACTGAATTTTTTACATAAAGAGAACTACTATTGAAAGTGTTAGGA
>JBBSWE010000044.1:0-4943 GCA_038046445.1 Nanobdellota archaeon
TTTATGGTCAATATAATCCCTCTACCGATAAATTTGATTTTTCAAGAGAAAGGTTGGATTACTTACGATCAAGAAAAGTTGAGAAGATAGTCCCTTGTGGAGATTGCTTTGCTAAATTTAACTGCGGAGGAGATTGTTACATTAAAGCTACCAGACAAGGAAGTTTGTTTGATAATCAATCAAACGTCCGCTGCCAGATGTTTCGCGATTTATTAAAGTATAAATTGGAAAAAGAATTGGAGGTAAAAAATGGTTGAAACAGGATATAAATTAGAGAATATTGTGATAGAACAGAAATCCGGTACGCCAAGAATAGAAAGGGAGAATAAATATCAGGTGTCTCTCTATTCAGAAGCAGGTAGATGGAGAATGTGTCGTGCCGATTATGTAGAATTAAACATAGAATGCCCTAGCAGTTGTAAGTGGTAGTGATAATTTGTTTGTTTTTTTAATATTTAATAAATTTTAAACTATTTCATTTCACTAAATTCAACTTCTGCTTCTGCTCCCAGCGATATTGGTATACAAAACCTAAATAGAGAGTAGTAGAATAAGAAGTACCTTCTTTTATCGTTCCTTTACAAATCAATGTTCCTTCTTGCTGTTTATCGGAAAAGGATAAACTTTTTTCCTCGTTCTTCCCGGAAAAACTACACACCAACTTATTTCCCCCTAATTGAGAATTAACTAAAGTAACATTCTGCACTTTTCCTTGCCCCTTATTCTTAATTTGCAAACGGAACTCTACTTCTCCCCCATTACCAGTATCGGGATAAATAATCTCTTCCATACTCGCTACCGCTAAAGGAGCTCCCTGCCCAGCATAACTTTTTTTATTATTACTTTTGCAACCGGCATCAAAAGTATCATAAGCGTTGGAATTTAAGCACACCGTATCCACAAAATCTAATTTAGAGTTGTAACTTATTTCTAAAAAATAATTTCCCACATACTGTTCAGAGTTAGAGAATAACTGTCCGGCTGCACCGATAAATTCAATCCGTTCCTGCCCCCCCAAAGGAGTTAGTGCAGTTCTTCCTTCTAAAGAAGAAAAAGTCTCGCGATTACGATCTAGCTTGAAATATTTTTCATCTAATCCCACTATTTCTATTTTTCCATTAGTAATCGGATAAGCCGCTTCATTAGATAAATCCATAATCATACGGAAAGAAGAATAAGGATAAATTTTTTCTGGAGGAGCATTAGACAATAATTTGACTTTTAGCTCACTTACTTCCGTTTGAAAATTATAACTGGTTTTCTTTAAGGGAACAGAGGATCCGCATCCTAATAGAAGCAGAACCATTACCAAGAGTACTATCACAGTTAAATATTTTATTTTCATGAAGCTAAACTCACCCGAATCGATTCTTCCTTCTTAATTTTATAGTCGTACACTAATTCTGCTTCAAACTCTCGATACACATACATTTCAGGATTAACAAATTCTAAGGGTAAACGTTGGATGATACATCCTGGAAGATAAATATCTTTTTTTAGCTTCTTAGACGAAGGAACAACATCACCAGTTAAACATTTACTGTCGGCAGGATCGGGTAAAAATCCATCCAATTTCAGGATATAAGACCAAATTTTAGTGATTTCCCCCGCTCCAACATTTTCAATCATCGATTGTAAAAGGATAGTTTTTCCACTTTCAATAATTGGATAACTTCCCGAATGACCAAAAGCAAAGTTCAAACGAGCAAAATCTTCCGGACCGACGGAAGTATAAACTTTATTTGAAAAATGGGCTTCATAGATTTTATTGCTTTCGATCCAATCTTTTTTCCACTGCTCGCTTTTAGTTCCGATGAATACTCGCGCTAGACGCGAAGTAGTATTCAACCGAGTCAATTCTGCCGTAAAGGTTAGCTTATACGAACCATTTAATTTTGGATTACCAGGATAAGTGCAATAGATCAATTTGCTTTGCGTCGCTTGACTCACATAAAACTTATTATCTCCGGCTGTTCCGATTTCGGGATAATTGATTCTATCTCCCCCGCTAATTTTTCCCAAGAAAGATTTCGGATTGGATTTAGTTTCAGTAAAATTACAATTAACTTCTACCATAAACTGCTGTTCCCGAGGATTAGTGATCTTCACTTCTACCGGATATTGAATTTGATAATTATCCGCGGAATAAATAGTTGATTCTCGTGGGAAGAATTTATCCGTAACCAATTCTGCTCGCGTCGGCATTTTTATGGTGGGATCATTTACTCCCGTAACTTGAATTAAATTTTTCTCTCGTTTATCTTTTCGATCCTTCAAGCATTGGTCAAACTGAGGAGTTCCTTTATCAATTTCTTCCACGTTCTTACAATAGAATTCATCTTCCGCTAAATCCTGTCTTTCTTTCACGCATTGGGCCACATCCGATCTTCCATCAAAGATACAGGCCATATTAGAAACAAACGGATTTTCTCCACCAAATTTTTCGGTGACTTGCTTTTGAGCATTAGCCAGAGTTTCTGGAGTAGGTAAGATAGATTCGTTACCAAAAGCAGGAACAGCAGAACCAACAATAATAATCACAATATATAATATTCCCACAATTCGCACTACTTCCATAAAAGTACTGAGCTTACTCTTCATTTCCGTAGGAAAACAGAACAATCCTAACAGGGACCACCAAGGCATATATTGAATTAAATTATGAATAATAGTCGTCAACCTTAACTCCATTCCTCCGAAAAGCATCGCTAGCAAGCCCATATCTAAAAACAAAAAAACGATTGGAACAAACGCCCAGGCTGCCGCCTTAAACCCTTCTCCTTTAGTAGCGATACCTAAAATAAGAATTATCGCTCCGGTGATTATTCCGAAATACATCAAATTAGAAAGAGTAGAACCGTAAATGAAGTACCATACCATAAAAGCAAAAATGACAATCCATCCCCCAATAGTTTTCTGAACCATATTTTTCTCTCGTAGAAAAGTAAAAAAAACATAAGATCCAAAGATAAACATCAGCAAGGTAGAATAGTTAGTTGCTCCGTCAGTGGTTCTAAGAAAGAAAAAATGTACTAAACCGATTAAGAAAAGCAGAAAGCTTTGCTGCGTGAGCAAGTTCATTAACTTTTCGCTCACTGTAGCTCCCGCACCCCAAAGCGCTCCTTGAACGGCGCTTCCTCCCGCACTTACCGCTCCACCAACCTTACCGGCAACTTTTCCTAGAACCGGAGCAGCCGCCTTGCCAGCACTAGATAAGGCCGGTCCAGCTTTGGCTGCACCACCCTTTAACATAGTAGATATACCCATCCCAACCTCTTTTTTATATTAAACGATTAAAAATAAAATTTAGGAAATCAAATCCGCTCTCAGCTCCCGTACTTCTACCGTCTTGCGCGGCTTGATTTTAATGGCATTATTCCCTTGCACCACATCGGAACTGATATTTACTGCCAGAGAAAGTGCTTTAGTATCAAAGCCATAATAATGACCATTAACTAAAATATCTCCATACTTGCTTTCTCCGTCATCCACAAAGTACACTTTCAATTCCACCGATTTACTTCCATCAACAATATCACTGTAAGTCTCGTGAGATAATCCAAAGTAATAAGTAGGAAAATCCAATTCTTTAAGTTTTGAAATTACCGAAACATGCGATAAGACATATCGTCCTCTTTCGGTCTGGAAGACTAAATTATTCTCATTGTCTTGAACCAGGTTAGGCGATATTTCTATCGGCACTAAGGACAACTCGCAGTCAGGAATACCGTTATAGATTTCATTATTATTCAAAGTAACCTTTAATTTGCCCACTTCGCCGTTCCGGCATTCCGGCTGAAATCTTAAAACGACCTTCTCTAGGTTACGTTTTTCTGTCTCTGAAACCAAGAACACTTGTTTAGAATATTGCCCTTCTAAATTAGTAATTTGTCCCACCACTTTCGCTTCTTCAATGGAAACTTCGTTAGTAGCCCAGAAAGCGATTCCCGGAGAGGAAACTCCAAAAATCAATTCATTATTTTCCTTCAGGCTATTCTGGGGAAGATTTAAAGTAAGAGAATTATCCGCTTCCGTTGGAGCATTAAAGATAGTTTCTCCGTTAAGAAGAATATTCAAACGGCCACTGACACTTTTAACTTTGAAATTCAACATTACTTCTTTGGTATTAATTAAATCATTAATAGTAAATTTAAATATGCTTTCTTCATGACCAAAAAGACTTTTACGAGCATAAACCAAATTCTTTTCCGCCATAATCTCACTTTGCGCTTGAGTAAACACTTGTACTACCGGTAAAGGATGTTCCATATCTCTGCGAGCCAGATAATCAATCTTTCCGGGAGAAGTTAATAACAAATTTGACGCTCCACTTCCACTAGAAGAACTGATAGAACTACTAGAAGATTTATCTCCCAACAATTCCGCCCGCTCTTGGGGCGGCATTAATATAATAAACATAATTAATAATCCAGCCACGATAGCCAGAAAAAGGGCTGCTCCAGCCGCAGATTGTCCTCTTTTTGTGTATGATACCATAATACCCTAATAAAATCAAGGGATATATAAATTTAATCTGTTTTCAGGCTAATATGAAACCCTCGCCAATACGCAAGATGAACGTGAAAGGTTCATCTGCGCGCAGATAAAGTCGTTGTCCACGATGAAACAACGATTTCATCGGGACACCAATAAAGTCGTTGCTTTATTGTGTGCTTTATCTTGCGGGCCAGCGCCGAGCGGAAGCTTCAAGTCACTCCGCTAAAGCTTCGTTCGTGATAAAGTCACTATCGTTCCTAATGTTGCTGCGCAAAGCTTCGTAAGATGACTAGCTTCCCGTTCACCTTAGCACTTTAGTAAATGTTGGAACGGGTCGGCGCGAGAGGGTTTCATATCCCTGCTCTGTTTTTGGGAATAAAAACGAGAATTGATAGGATACTGTTATCTTAACGAATGATGTTTCTTCTCCGCTCTCTTCTTAATCA
>JBBSWE010000045.1:0-1817 GCA_038046445.1 Nanobdellota archaeon
TAAAACGAGGTATTATCTTCTTGTTTATATATCACTCACTTTTCGAACTGTGCCGATAGTTTCGCATATACTTCCTTCAGTGAATTGTATTCTCCCGAGAAGAAATAATTATAACTCCTTCTTAGTTCTAGTAATGGATTATGGTAAAAATATATTTTGCTGCTTCGATTAGAGCGGGAAGAGGGGACGTGGACATCTATCGCAGCATTATTGAGCATCTTAAACTTTATGGAGAAGTATTGACGGAACATATCGGTGACCCAAATATTTCTTCACGGGGAGAAGATCTTCCGGAACGTCAGATTCATGACCGAGATTTAGAATGGTTACTTAAATCTGAAGTGGTGGTGGCAGAAGGAACTGTTCCCAGTTTAGGGGTGGGATACGAAATGGGACGGGTAGTTGGATATAAACCTATCCTTTGCCTCTATCGTCCAGTAGAAGGAAAAAGATTTTCGGGTATGATTATGGGAAGTCCCGCCATTAAATCAGTAGAGTATAATGTTTTAGATGAAGCTAAAAAGGCTATCGATGAGTTCATGCGTGGGCATGGTTATGTGAGGAATTTTAAGAGGCCTCTGTTTAGTTCTTAATGTAATTCCTTATAAAATAATTTAGTCCAGGAAATAAAATCCACGGAGTAATTTCCAAAAATCATCCAAACCTTTAAATATTTGCTCATTTCTTTATATAAGATATGACACAAAAAAGTGATTGTCGGTGGCAAGAGTAATAATTTCTTTTTATTAGATGTGTCTATATCAAATGTTGAACTTTTCGGTTTTGGCTTATTTACTATGTTTTTCTGGCGATGGTTTTGGTGCTAACAACATTACCTGATTTTTAGGGGATGTAGTTCAACGGCAGAATATTCGGCTCCAGACCGAAAGATTCGAGTTCAATTCTCGGCGTCCCCACTTAAATAAAACAAATGGAGAAAAAAATGAATAATTTAAATATCGAACAATTAACCAAAAAAAATTTAGAAAATACAGCAAAGGTATTAAGTGACTCTTTTCTTAGAGAACCGATGGTTCGTGCTTTGGAAATAACACCAGCAGAAATGTTGCCAGTTGCTTTACAAGCTTGTGAGCTTGCTATCGAAGATGAACTGTCACTTGTAATGAAAACAAAGACGGAAATCATAGGATGTCTCATTAGCTATGATTACGCTAAGAGCAGATCAGCTGCGATTTGCGCTTCTTCAAAATTTGATTCTTTATTTGATCTTCTAGCAAAATTAAACGAGGGTTATCGTTCAATTGGTGATCCAGTATTATATCAATTCATGTTGGGAGTTGAGATACGACATAAGAATAGCGGGATTGGCAGCAAATTAATTCAAGCGAACATTGAACTGGGAAGAAGGCGTGGTTATGGCTCTGCAAAGGCTGAAGCAACTGGCCCCATTTCACAACGAATTTTGATAGAATCAGGCTACATTGTAACCAATGAAATTATTTATTCTTCTTTTTCTTTTAACGAGAGATTATTGTTTTCAGAAATAGATAGTAAATGCAAGTTGATGCAATATGCGATTAGAAAATAGTTCTCTTAAAATTGTAGATTGCTAGAAAGTAAACTCATCGATTTGGAATATATCGAATAGGAATGGCAAAGTATAGATTTCTTTCTCGATGGAATTCAAACAGCGCATCTGCTTCAAGAAGATGGGCATCTAATTTTAAGAAGAGGGGATCGTCACTAACTAAGACATTGCCGGGAGTATTTGTATTCACTCTTTGAAAGGGTTTGATTTCTCTTCTAGTACTTTGACAATTTAATTCTGATACATTTATATATTAGTTCTTCTTTCC
>JBBSWE010000046.1:0-5650 GCA_038046445.1 Nanobdellota archaeon
TTAAGTGCTTTGGCCGCCGCAGATCTTTCTACAGACGTAGCTGCTTTTAGTCAAGAATTGACCGGAACTAAGCTTACGGGAGTGGCTGGTTCGATGCTCAAGAATGAAAAAGTTAATGTTTATATTAAGGATGGAGAAAAAATTTTAATTTTAAGTTTGGTTACGGAAGATAAACAAGTGCTTAGTCTAGAAGAAAAAGAATTGAGCGATCCTACCTTGAAGGTTTTTACTGATTCTGCTACTATTACTGCGATTCAAGCCTCTCCTGCTCCTACTATTGCTTTGAAAACAGCGCTGGAAGATGGTCGAATCACTTACGAAGCCATCGGTTTTTTTCATAAGATTAAATTTGGCTTTTCTAATTTCTTTGTAAAGATGTTTGGTTCGGGTAAAGTGGAAGAAAAAGCAGTGAAGGAAGAAGTCAAAGAGGAAAAGAAAACCGAGAAAGAAGAAACAAAAGAAGAAACAAATGATGATAAAACTCCGGTAAAAGAAGAAATAAAAGAAGTGAAGGAAGAAGAAAAAAAGGATGAAGTAATAGCCGAAACAGTACCTGAAGAAATACCGGAAGAAAAATTTCATACTTATAGTATATCTTTAACTAATACTGGCTTTGACCCGGCTACACTTAAGATTAAAGTGGGCGATACGGTAGAATGGAAAGTTGCTCGCAACGGAAATTTTAAGAACGGGATGATTTTGGGAACACAAAATTGTGTCGCCATTAAAAGCAAGATATTGAATAACGGGGAATCATTCAAATGGAAGTTTGATAAAGTTCAAACCTGCACTATCGTAGACGGGATAATTACGACACAAATTGGAACAGTAGTGGTGGAATAATTAATTATAAGTTGGAATAATAGGAATTAAAATGAAAATCGGATTTTTCGAATTGGAGAAGTGGGAAAAAGAGATTTTAGAAAAATCTTTTCCTAAGGAGCAGCTATTACTTTCACATAAAAAGTTTACTGCTGTCGAAGCTAAGAAGAATCCGGATTTAGAAGTGTTGTATGTTTTTATTTATTCTAAAGTTGATGAAAAGCTGCTGGCTCAACTGCCTAAACTGAAATTGATTGCTACCCGCAGCACTGGTTTTGATCATATTGCTTTAGCTGCTTGTAAGAAAAGGAATATTATTCTATGCAACGTGCCCACTTATGGAGAGAATACGGTGGCTGAGCATACTTTTGCTTTGATTTTAGCTTTAAGCAGAAAGATTATTGAATGTCATGAACGAACACAAAAGGGAAGTTTTGACTTGACCGGATTGAGGGGATTCGATTTGAGGGGGAAAACTTTGGGTGTAATCGGCAGCGGAAATATTGGCCGACATGTGATTCGGATGGCCCAAGGGTTTGAGATGAACCTTTTAGTGTATGATGCTTTTCCCAATCCACAGACGGCGAAAGAGATGGGATTCAGTTACGTTTCTTTAGACCAATTATTAAAAAACTCTTATATTATTACTTTACATATCCCCTATAACGAAAAAACTCATCACCTAATCGATGCTAAGGCTTTCGCCAAGATGAAAAAAGGAGTTTATTTGATCAATACTTCTCGGGGCGGGATCGTGGATACGGATGCATTAGTCAAAGCCTTGAAATCTAAAAAATTAGCTGGGGCAGGATTAGATGTACTGGAAGAAGAGTGTGAAATCTTAGAAGAACGAGAGTTAGTGCATAAAGATTTCCCGCAACAATGTAATCTTAAAACTCTAGTTGAAGATCATATCTTGATGACCATGCCTAACGTGATTGTCACTCCACATAATGCTTTCAATACCAATGA
Source organism: Nanobdellota archaeon (assembly GCA_038046445.1). Lineage (GTDB taxonomy): Archaea > Nanobdellota > Nanobdellia > Woesearchaeales > GW2011-AR9 > JACRPH01. The sequence continues at coordinate 1,795 of JBBSWE010000046.1, forward strand.
GGCTCTGATGCGCATACTCCAAACGACTATTGATAGTATTAATGGATTTAAGAGTGGGAAGCTAGTTAATAACGTCAAATGAAAACTAATTTACCGAACGAAAAAAATAATAAATTAAAGAATGTTAAAAGGGTGTATTCTTTTTGGGGAAGGTTCCCTTCTCTTTATGGTGCACAGGATGTAATTACTTTCTTAGGAAGAGCTAAATTTATCCGAAAACAAGCGGTTCAAAGACTTGGTCTTAGGAAAGGCGATACCGTCTTAGAGGTTGCCTGCGGTTCTGGTCGGAATTTTCCATACTTAGTTGAAGCAGTAGGTCCGAAGGGAAAGATTATCGGTTTTGATTATAGTCAGGATATGCTTAATGCTGCAAAACGGTTATGCCAACAAAAGGGCTGGAAGAACATCAAGTTAATTCAGGGTGATGCGGCAAAACTTAAAATCCTCCACAAAAATATTGCTGGCGTTATAAGTGTTTTAGGTATTAGTGCTGTTCCTAATTGGGAAAGAGCGTTAGAAAGAAGTTATGCCCTCTTACGTCCTGGCGGAAGTTTAGTTGTCTGTGATGCTCGTTTATTTACGAGGTTTTTAAGATTCTTCAATCCGTTAGTGAGAGGGATATACTCTAGATTTGCTGCTTGGGATCCTTCTAAAGATATTCCTGGAAAAATGAAAAATACTTTTAGAAACGTTAAAGTGGAAAATTTCAATTTGGGTACTTTTTTTATCGCGGTAGCGGTAAAAAGGGGAAAGTAAAGATGAGTGTCGTAATTAAAGAGACTCTCTTGAACGAAAGACCAAAAATAGTTTGGAAGTTTGTAACTTTACCGCAGAATTTCCCCAAATATGTTTATAGTTATATTTCTGGAAAAACAACCAGTCCTAATCCGGTTGGAATTGGCGCGAGCTATGTGTGGTATGGAAAATTTGGACTTTTCAGATTAAGATCCGCCGAGAGAATTGTAGGTTGGCAGGAGCAGAAACGCGTTGCATATACTGGAAAATTATTTGGTGTTACGTTTGATTCTTCTATAACTGTAAAAGAAGCAAAGAGAAATAAAACTACTTTAACAGTCTCTATCAAATATAAAGTTCCGTTTTATCTCGGCGGAAAGATTATGGATTATATCTTGATTAAATGGATCGTATCAGATTATATTAACCAATCGTTAGGTAGATTAAACATCCTATTTCCAAAAAAAAATAATCGCAAAAGTTAAATACTTCATTTAATCATAAACGTTAAATAAATGATCACTCCAGAAATCTTAAAACAACTGAAAAAGGCCCAGAAAGCAGAAATTACTGAGCATTTTATTTATTCTAAACTTTCCCGTTCTGTTCCGGCAAAGGAAAATCAACAGGTTCTGCAGCATATTGCTGAGGACGAATTAAAACATTATGGTTTCTGGAAGAAATATACTAAAGAAGAGGTTGGGCCAAATAGGATCTTGGTGTGGTGGTATTTTCTGCTTTCTAAGCTTTTTGGATTGACTTTCGGTATCAAGCTAAGAGAGCGAGGAGAAAAATTGGCTCAGGAAAATTATGCGCTTCTGGCTAAGGAGATTCCAGAAATGAAGAGAGTGTTGCAGGATGAGCACACTCACGAACGTAAACTTATCGGGATGCTGCAGGAAGAGAAACTGAAATATGTCGGCTCGATTGTATTGGGTATGAATGATGCTTTAGTAGAATTAACCGGAGCTTTGGCTGGATTGACTTTAGCTTTAAACAACGGACATATTGTAGCGATTACTGGTTTGATTATCGGAATTGCTGCTTCTTTATCCATGGCTGCTTCGGAATTTCAATCTCGTCGAGCTGATAATCCTCTGGCCAAGGATTCTTTCAAGGCTTCTGTGTATACCGGGATAACTTATCTGATTACAGTAATCTTATTGATTCTTCCCTACTTGTTGTTATCTAACATCTTTGTGGCCTTAGTTTGTACCTTAATTATTGCCGTGTTTATTATCATGGCCTTTACTTTCTATACTTCCGTAGCGCAGGATTTAAAGTTTGGGAGAAGATTCTTAGAAATGGCTGCTATCAGTTTAGGAGTAGCAGCAATCACTTTTGGAATTGGATACTTAGTAAAGACGTTCTGGAATCTGCCGGTGTAGGAACTTTAAAATTATTTTTACCAGCAGAGCTGAGCCGAGGAGATTTTTTCATTTTAAGCATTGCTCGGTTTATTTCTTTAATAGAAATCTCTCTTGAAAAACTCTCTTCAAATTCCCTTAATATCTTCGTTCTTAACCGATAGGTGTTTGCCTGCTTGGTGTAAGCAATCCATCCTTCCATGAAATCATAAAGTTCATCATAATTAGATTCCTTATCTTTAACTCTTTTGGATAGGCTCAGGTACTTTTGGTTGAATCTGATTAAATTCTTCTTTTTTATCTGCTTGTGGCGGTAGAATATCACCACCCCGAGAAAATCGGTTCCACGATGAAGGGGAAATATCTTTGTCTTCTGTGGGTGAAGCTGTAGGGAGAGATACTTTTCCAAGAATTGGCCTATTAACTTCTTATACTTTTCCAATTCAGCTTTGCTTCGGTGTAGGATTACAAAGTCGTCCACATAACGCAGATAATACTTGGCTTTGAGCTTTTGCTTTACAAACCAATCTAATTCATTCAGATAAACATTGGCTAAAAACTGGCTGGTTAAATTGCCTAAGGGCATGTCCTTTCCCGGAAAAGAGCCCAGATAATTTTTTAGGATAATAGAGATTAATGAAAGTAGTTCCTTATCTTTAATTTTCTTCTTAAGGATGGAAAGAAGAAGGCTATGGTCAACACTTTCAAAATAATGTTTAATATCCGCTTTAAGCATATATCCACGGACTTCCTGCGGATGGTTCTTAACACAAGAGCCATTGCGGCTGACTATTCTTTTGAAATAGTCGAACCTTTTTATGGCGGCAAGAGTGCCCTTTCCTTTGCGATTAGCATAAGAATCAGGGATAAATGAGCGCTCAAAGATAAGTTCAATAATATTACAGACAGCATGATGGACAATTCGGTCCCGGAATTCTGAAACAGAAATTTTTCGGGTCTTGGGATCACGTAGAATAAAGGTTTTGAGCGGAGCAGGGCGGTAGGTATTTTCTCTTAATTCCTCCTGTAAATCCAAGAGGTTAGGGATAAGGTTTTCTTCAAACTTCAAAACATAACCCTTCTTTGTTTTTCTTTCTCTGGCTTTGCGGTAAGCCAGATAGAGGTTATCCCGAGAATAAACTTTCTCATAAAAATGTTTATACGTTTTCATAAGATGGGGGATATCTTCTGCTGGGAGATTGATGTTCCTGTCCAGCAGAGCCATTCCACGAGAACGCCCATTGTTGTTAAGGTTGTTGTTGCAGTTGAAATTAAGCCTATTGTCGTTGAGGTTCAACCAGGACGCCCCGAAAGTAGTCCATCCACGTTCAAAGGACCTAAGAAAGAAGATACAAATCTTTTTCTTAAGCTGAAATCAGAAAATTCTGACTTCCTGCACTGCTGCTTCATCCTTTCAGCATCGGCTTACTGAGTGTTGCGGCTGTATTTTATAATAAGCATATACGGCTGGACGATAATCTTTGTGATTAATGTCAAGAGTTATATCTTATCTTCATGGACGGACATGTGGCTCCGAGCCGGGCTCGGAACAGAAAAGAAAAAAGAAGGAGGTATTTAAATGCTCCTTTTTTTCCGCGCGCCGCCTGCGGCGCCACTACTCCCGACGCACCCCACGAGAACGCCCATCGAGGCTAAGGAGGTCGTAGCAGTCGAAATCAAGCCTATCGCCGCAGAGGCCCAACCAGGACGCCCTTTCAGGAACGGCTGTTCTGCCGGAAGCATCCGGCGTCCAG
>JBBSWE010000047.1:0-6648 GCA_038046445.1 Nanobdellota archaeon
AGAAAGAAATTAAAATGTGAACTCAGTTTTTAGCGACCGAAGGGAGCTTTCTTGTATAGTAATTCTCCTTGCATTTTCTTCAAATCGACCTGGTCTATGGATTTGTTAGCTATTTCATCCCTTAATTTTTCTATCTCTGTGGGGTAAAATATTTGAATGAATACATCACCAATTACTACAGTTCCATGCTCGGTTTGTATTTTGCTGCTGCTGGTGCAATGCATCCCATAATTACTGAAAAACTTCATAAACATCTGGTCTGCCGGACCGCCGGGCTTGGCTACACAGTAAAATTCATGTTTGCTGGTAAAAGCCTGCATTTTCTTGGTTTGCTCTTCAGTCATGATGGTGTTCCACCAATGGCTGTCTAGGAAACAGATTGGTAACCCTTTCGGATCAATAGTTTCTTCGTAAAGAGCATCGCACATAAATGAATACATCTCAAAATAAGTATTAAACTCCAGTCTGGTAGGAATTCCTGCGGATAAAGGTGATATTTTTTCATAATTGCCGTCTAATTTGTTAAAATAATTCTTCTTATCTTTAATCCATTCGATATTTAATCTGTAAGCATTCGTTTCCGAGATAATGATTTTATCTTCAATTAATAAATGAAGAGCTTTATGAACCGCTTGGTACGTAACGTTCTTGCCATATTTGTTCTTCATAGCATAAAATATTTCTTTTAAGCTTAAAGGCCATTGCTGGCTGAGAATATCTATAATAACCTCTCCAGTGCTATTTTTAGATTTTAAATACCAATTATTCATTTGTTATAAATTCTCTTTCCGTTCTTTTCCTTAGCTTTTCAGCAACAATCCTATTTCTTTGAACCACTATGTTTATTTCGGTTTTCTTGTAAAAAACGTCTTGAATAGCCTCCAACTTGATATCCTTTAAGGTCTTTTCACTGTACAATTTGTTTTCTGCTTGGACAAATTCGGGAGGGAAGTAAATTTGAATAATATAATCCCCGAAAATAAATAAATCCATCATTAAAATTCCGGTTTCAGTTGAAACTCCCAATTTATACTTCATTCCTAAGCTTTCCCAGCTTCTCTTTTGCATCTTATCCAGCGGAGTGTTAGTCTTTACTAAAACATACATGACCCGCTCTTTTAATGATTTTTTTAGCAAGTTCCATTCTTTTTCCGTTCCGATGGGGCTAATCCAGACATGTTCGCTTTGGACGCATACACTTCTGTTTCCTATATCAAAGCGGTCTTCCACAAAACCGTTATAAAGAATAAACTGATATAAATCCCACAGGCAGTTAACCTGGATTGAAAAATAATTTGTATTAGCAGGAAAATCTCTTTGGAGGTAAGATTGTTCTAATTTAAGGCTGAATTGCTTAACTTCTTTTATCCAATCGGTATTTAGTTCGTAACTTTTTTGGCTATTTTTAGTTAGTATCTTTTTACGGAGTAGTTCGTTTACGGCTTTATGAACTGCCTGATAGCTTACTTTAACATTATATCCCTTTCGTAGTATAGAAGAAATTTCTTTCACAGAAATCGGCCAAGTAGAGCTAAGAATTTTAATAATAAGTTCTTTAACTCCTTCCTGATTGAAAAAAGGAAATTCCATTATAATTATACTGAATGATTGAACATTTTAAACCTTTTGGTTGATTTTCAAATAAAATTTCAACCGAGTATATATAACAACTAGTCTATTATCTATCCGTAAATTTTCCCATGGAACCAAAAAACCTCCAATTCCTCTCCTGCCTTCGTGAAAACTCGCGGGAGAAGCTCACCGATATCAGCAAAAAGACCAATATACCTATTTCTACGCTGTTTGATATGCTGAAAGAGATGCAGGGAAGCGTTATTACTAAAAGCACCGTTTTGCTCAACTTTCCGGAGTTGGGATATCAGGTCCATGCTCAAGTATTTTTGAAAGTAAACACTGAATCTAAAGAGAGAATCAGAAACCACCTTCTTCTTAATCAGAATGTTAACAGTTTGTACAAGATAAACAATGATTGGGATTTTATAGTAGAAACTTTGCACAAGAATATTCGGGAATTAGACGGGTTCATGGATTCATTAAATTCTAAGTTCAAGATAGAGAAGCATCAGATCCATTATCTGGTGGATGAATTGAAGAGAGAGGGGTTTGTGTTTTAAATGCGAATTAAGTTCGGAAAATTTCCGAGACGAGAAGAAAAGTTTATATAATGGTGTCTTTCTCGATAGATTATGAAAGCATTAATCAAAACTTGGTGTGAAACAAGAACTTTGGTTAGTGTGAGCTATAACTTCTATTACTATTGCTGAAAGAGAATTCCTATATCTGATGGAATTCTCGACTGGTAAGAAAGTGATAGCTCTATCCTCGCTTAGTTTAGCGGCTAGAACCCTCGGCTGTAGCAGTTGTTTGACAGTTGTCTCCGTGACAATCGGATGAAAAACAAGCAGCTAAGGACACCGAGTGATAGAAGTTCGGAAGAACTCCTACTCGAAATCCCCGGTTCAAATCCGGGAGCGGGGACTTATATTTAAAGAGACAAAGATAGATGAATAAATAAGATAAATTAAACTAAAATAGTGGAGTAAAAATATGAATAGTACACAAAATGAAGGTGATGGCCGGTATCAGTCTGTTGCCGCCAGGAAATCTATTTGGTAATGATCAGGATGACGAGTTTTCTATAGTCGTAGCTGGAAAGAAAAAAGGGGTGTTCAAAACTTTTGAGTACCTCAGTTTACCTTTTTCTATCGCTGGAAAAACGGATTTGTTTGCATCTCTTTTGATGCGCGCAACTGAGCTAAATACCGATTTTGCGCAGGAATTGAAGCGTGATCCTAAAGCTAAAGAAGTCGTGGAGCAGGTTTTTGCTCGTATGAATTCTTCTCCAGCTTTTAGTGGTCAAGTATTAGAATTACTCCTCTCTAAGATTTACGTTCAGGACGAAGTTTTAACTCGAGATTTACCACTTGAATTAAATTTTGCATCTTCTTTAGCAAGAGTGGTATTCGCTTGGAATCAGCTGGCTGACTTTTATTGTATTGAAGGATTAGTTGGGGGCCAAGGTCACGATAATCCTTTAATGCACAATGGAAGACCACACTCTTTACGTGCTGGAACTTTGGACAGCTTAGAAGGAAGTTGGCCTTCTCTTTTCGATCAACTTCAACCCGGAGAGCGGAATAAGGTGCTCTTGCAATTATCCAGTGTAGTAGAAAGAGATTATCATGATTTAGAACAGGCCGTAAATGTACTCCGTTCCATTCACGGAACGCATCTTCTCCAACCAGAAGAGCAGGAAGGATTGAAGCGCTTAGAAGAATTGGCTCGAGAATCGTTTGAAACTAATGTTGATCAAGGAAAGTTTGTTAACAGTCTTATTCGCTTTCATAATTGGTTGCCCCTCGGAATGAAAGGAACTGAACTTAGAGACAAAAGTGTTTACGATTCTATTTGTCTCCCCGCTAAGAAAGCGGTTGAATTAGTTCCCTCCGAATTCCAAGAAAAATTAAATGGAATCAAGGATGCTACTTCCCCGAAAGGTGTAGCTTTAGTTAGGATGGTTCAGGAAGGTTTCTTACCGGGAGGATTAGAAGTAGCTGCAGAAATGAAAGAATTATCTTCTTCGGTTCATCAAGTCTCTTTAGGGGAAGGATTACGTGATTTTTTTACTTTTGGTTTCAAAGATCATGCTTTTTATACTGGATTAGTGGGTGGAAAATGGAAAGGATTAAAATTACTTCATGATACTAAAAAGTTGTTTGATTTGAGATATGAATTAGCTCCAGGATTCTGTGTATCTTCAGTGGCAGTTAATCATTTATTCAATAAGTATGGTTTACTCCAAGAGATACAACATCATGAACGAGATTTAAACAAGGAAATAGTTGAAGAAATCTTAAGAGAAATATCTGTTTTAAATCTCTCTCAAGAATGGGCGGAGGTATTTTCTCGTGCTAAGGAATTAGGAAATGAGCTTATGGTTCGTTCTAGTATGTATGGGGAAGATGGGAGGGTAAACTTTGCCGGAACTTACGAATCCGTACCCTGTGGTATCGAAGGGTTAGATTCTGCTTTTAAGAAAGTAATGGGAAGCTTTTTCTCTCCTGGCGCGATTAAAGCTCGGGAAGAATCGGGCTTGGGACATCTACCGGGTATCAGTATGGTCGTGCAGAAAGGATTATCCGGGCGGGGAGGAGTACTCTACTTGACCGACCAAGAAGTGTCTGTAAGTTATGCCCGGGACGGAGAAGAAGCGGTTAAAGGAAATGGAAATTACCATGTCGCTAGATGCATCTTTAATTTAATTGATGAAAATAGCCCCCTTTTTCCGATCCGTACCGATTTAGAAACACTTCAGGAAGTATTCGGTAATATCGACTTAGAATTTGTCTGTGAGGAGGGAACAGTTTACTTAAACCAAATGCGAGCAAAGTACATTCCTGCGCAAAAGTACAGTTTGGATCGCAGCCAGTTTGAAGTGAGAAAGATAACTACTATCGACGAGCTCTCTTCTTCTAAACTGGATCATCCGGTATTGGTAAGAATGGATTTTCTCCTTTCTACTCCGCATATTAACGAGAGAAGAGAAGAGGTCTTTAATTTCATCCGCCATAACCGTCAATATGTGGTGGGGATAGAGGGAGACATGCCCGCGGTGGCCCATCTTCCTAATAATATTGAAGGAAATTTTGGTATTCCTTACTTTATGATGGAGGGAAAATAAAAATGATCAACTCAAAGCAGTTAAATCAGATAAAAGAGTTTGCGGTGGACTTAGACTGGAATCAGGCTTTCGGAGGGAAGTCTAAAGGAAATCGGCATCTCTTTCGAGCGGTAGCTTTAGCTAAGGAGATGATTAAACAAGTTCGGGAGAAAGGTAGTCCAGTGGAAGAAAGTATCGTCGAAGCCGGAACCTGGCTGCATGATTCAGGTTTAGTCGTGGACCTTCAAGGAGATGCTTTATGTAACCAAGAGCAGGTTAGCGCTTTTCTTAGTTCTATCGGTATATCTTCAGAAGATCTGGATAAGGTACTGCATTGCATCGATGCGCATGATGGCCGGAATAAGGCTCTATCTCTGGAAGCACAGATTGTTCATGATGCCGATACTTTAGAAAAGCTCGGACCGCTGGGGATTATCCGAGAGACTTGGAAGAGAAGTCAGCTGGGCTGGAACACCGAAAAGATTGCCGCTCACCTTCAAGAGCATCTGGAAAAGAGGAGAAAGAACTTGTACACGGATCCGGCTCGGAAGATGGCGGAGATGTTAGGAGATCCTTTAGAAGAATTCTTTGGGACCTTGAACTTGCAGCTGAAGGAGGAAAATAAAACAAAGAATTGAAAAGATGATTAAGAACGATATTTTCCCAAAAGGATACGATTTTTAGGAGTGATATCTTCGGGAACAGTAAAAATACTTGTCTCGTAACCTTGCTTAGATAGGTAATTTACCCGTATCCTATCTTGTCGATAACTTTTATCTTCGTTGGTATGAGATGTTCCTTCCAAAAGGTCCGGAAAGAAGATTCTTTTTTCGTGGCAGCAGGTCATTACCGCTACGTCACTTTGAGAAGCGACACTTAGTTCTATCACTCTGTCCGTAAGGTTGCCGCAGGCATGGAGAGATAAGACTAAAGAATAAGGCTGGAGAGAATACTCTTCCCATAAATCCGAAGTTTGAAAATGATATCGTTCCGTTTCCTGAAACGGATGTTCCCTAAGATAACGGTTCTGGTGATGGTCCACGGCGATAACGTCTTTCCCTAAACTGGAGAAGTACCGGCCGAGAATCCCTTTGCCGCAACATAAATCATAAATTGTCTCGTACTTACTGATCTCAAAACTTTTTAAAACAAAAGAAAGAAAAGATACATTCTTTCGGGATTCTCGACGGTTTATTCCTTCTTCGATGAGTCCTCTTTCATACGCTTCTAACTTTGCTTCTAATTTTAGTTCTTCCTTACGGTCGGGGTTCATAAGTTATCTTTTTGAAGTTTCTCTTTCCAACATTGACAATCATCCCTTCTTCTGGTGTTACTTGGTAGAATGGATCGCTTATCGCTGCTCCATCAATACGTACACCATTCTGAGCCACCTTTCTTTTCGCTTCAGTTTTAGAAGCGGCTAAACCCAGATCTACTAATAATTGTCCGATGTCTCGAGAATCCCGCGCGGTTAAATATCCCGGTTCTACATTCTCTGGAGCCAGCCGATACTTGTGTACTCGTTCAAATTCTCGTTCTGCAACTAAGGCTTCGGCTGGGCTGTGGTATTGAGAGACCAATTCTCGAGCTAAACTGGCTTTCACATTCCGAGCATGAAGAGTATGTTGCAACATCCCTTTGGCAAGTTCAGTCACTTCCTCCAAAGGTACTTTAGTAAGTAGATCGAAATACATCGAGATCAAATTGTCAGGGATGGACATCACTTTTCCAAACATTATTTTGGGTGAGTCTTCTATCCCGATATGGTTATTATAAGTTTTACTCATCTTATCTTTTCCATCCGTACCTAACAGAAGGGGCAGGGTCATCACTACTTCCGGCTCTTGTCCGTAAATCCTTTGCAATTCTCTGGTAAATACAAAATTAAAATATTGATCTTCTCCACCGATTTCTACATCTGCTTTCATGGCTACGGAATCGTATGCCTGTAAGAAAGGATATACAAA
>JBBSWE010000048.1:0-2566 GCA_038046445.1 Nanobdellota archaeon
GAACCGAGTATCGATACGTTGACAAAGAAGTAAAATCAAATGTGGTAACTAATATTTATGGAGATAAAATTGCAATTATTGTTTGGTCAGAAAACCCCGAAGCGATTATTATTGAAAATGCTGAAGCAGCTAAGTCTTACAAAAATTACTTTGAATTTATGTGGAAATACTCTAAGAAGAAGTAAAACATAGAAGATAACTTTAAAAACCATTCTAAATCTATATAGGATATGGCTTTACGTAAGGTATTAGTGGCATGTTTAGGACATGTCGATCATGGAAAAACTTCTTTACTAGACAAGATTAGACGTACGGCGGTGTGTTCCGGAGAAGCAGGAGGCATAACTCAAGCTATCGGCGTTTCTATCATTCCGATTGAAATCATCCAAAAAGTATGTGGTAAACTTTTAGATTCCATGAAAGGCAAACTTACTGTTCCCGGATTGCTCTGCATCGATACCCCCGGACATGCTGCTTTCACCACCTTAAGAAAACGTGGAGGATCTTTAGCTGATATTGCCATTCTAGTAGTAGATATTAATGAAGGTTTCAAACCCCAAACCTTAGAATCAATTGAAATCCTGAAAGCGAATAAAGTTCCCTTTATCGTCGCTGCCAACAAGATTGACTTAATTAACGGCTGGAGTTACAATCCAGAGAAGTATCTCTTAGACAACATTAACGAAATAGATTTCAAGCTGCAAAGTTTATTTGAAACGAAGATGTACGAATTAGTGGCTAGATTTTCCGAGTTAGGATTAGAATCAGAAAGATTCGATCGGGTGCAGGATTATACTAAACAATTAGCTATCGTACCCATCTCAGCGAAAACGGGAGAAGGAATTCCCGAATTGTTAATGGTCTTAACCGGGCTAGCCCAAAAATTCTTAGAGAAGAAATTAGAGATAGAAGAAGAAGGAAATGCTAAAGGTACTGTTCTAGAAGTAAAAGAAGAGCAAGGTTTAGGAACTACCTTGAACGCTATTCTTTACAATGGAACTCTGAAAGTTAATGACACTATTATTATAGGAGGACTGGATGGAGCAATTGTAGCCAAGGTCCGGGCCTTACTAGAACCAGCAGAATTAGCGGAGATGCGTGAGAAGAAAGCAAAATTTCAGAATGTAAAAGAAGCAGTGGCGGCGACCGGAGTAAAGATTTCTGCTCCCGGATTAGAAAAAGTCCTTGCCGGTATGCCTCTTCGTTCTTGCACCGGAAAAGTAGAAGAGATAGAATTACTTAAAGCCGAAGTGCAACTAGAAGTAAGCGAAGTGATTGTAGAGTGTGATGAATGTATCGGCATCCTCATCAAATCAGATACGATTGGAGGATTAGAAGCACTACGCAACCTTCTCCTCTCTCGCGAAATTCCGGTCGCTTCTGCTTCCTTGGGAGACATCACCAAAAAAGATCTTTCTCAATTAGAATCCTTGCGGGATAAAGATGAATTTGTCGGCGTACTATTGGGATTTAACGTTAACATTCCTACCGAACTAGAAGAATACATCAAATCCAAAAGATTAAAAATTATCACTAATAATGTCATTTACAAAACCATTGAAGAGTATGAAGCTTATATTCAAAACCTGAAGAAAGAAGTAGAATTAAAAGAATTGTCTAAAATTGTCCGTCCTTGTAAATTCTTATTCCTGAAAGGTTACGTCTTCCGGCAGAATAATCCGGCCATTGTGGGAGTAGAAATCGAAGTAGGACAGATCAAAAGTGGCGATCCGGTCATGAACGGAGAAGGCAAAGCTTTGACTACCGTCAAAAGCATGCAGGAAGGACAAGAAAATGTTGGTTTAGCAGCGCAAGGAAAGCAATTAGCTATGGCTTTAGACGGCTTGACTGTAGGCAGACAAATCAATGAAGGAGATTTCTTATATACTGATCTTCCTGAAGAAGATTTCAAGAAGTTAAAAGAATTGAAGAAACATCTTTCTAAGACCGAGATGGAAGTGCTGCGCGAGATTGCCGAGATTAAAAGAAGAAATAATCCGGTGTGGGGAGTGGGTTGATGCAAACTCTTACCATCCTCAACTCTAAAGAAATCCGTCAGCTGAAACAGCAGATAGAAATACAGTTTGGATATGCTCCGCAGCAAGATTATGCTTATTTAAGAACGGAAAAAGAAAAAATATTCTTAATTAATAAAGATGTAGCCAAAGTGGATTGGGATAAACTGATTGTCGATAAGATGGGACTCTATTTTGGAGAAGATCTAGGAGAAGAGTTCCGCTTAAGTAAAGAAGGAGCTCAATTGTTAGGAGCAGAAGCTCAGAAACATAAAGTAAAACTAAAAAATGTAATTGAATTATCGAAAGAAGAACTTAAACATTATTTCACCGGTGCAGATTTGCCGAAAGAGTGCGGCCAAGAAAGCAGACTAATATTATTAAGATATAAAGAAGATATTTTAGGCTGCGCCAGATACAAAGAAGGTAAGATTCTCAACTTCATGCCTAAGATTCATCGCGGCGAAGTTATTCTATAAAATTACAATTAAACTATAACCAAAATATTATTTCTATCCTTTGTAACTAAAAAGCCCTCTCGAGGAATTAAT
>JBBSWE010000049.1:0-8131 GCA_038046445.1 Nanobdellota archaeon
CCGACAATCTGTTTAGGAGAAAACAGACCGAATGAAATGCTTTCAATTTTTTTATGTACGTCAGGGCTCATTTTTTCTCCTCTTAATATTTAGTTTTTAAATTTAATTTTGGATATATACCCAAAGTACGCACTTCGTCTAATAATAGCTTAAAGGCGTAACTCATCTCAATATAACTCACACCAACATCTTCTCCGCACATCAAACAATATTTGCGGCTTTTGTATTCATCTTCAACCGCAACCAATCCGCATTTATTACAGATAGGGATAGTGATACGATCAGAGTCGAAACGTTCTTTCAATAAGAGCGAAGCTCCATGGGCAATGAAAGTGTCTTTTTCCATCTCTCCCAATCTCAATCCTCCCTCTTTGGCCTTACCTTCGGTAGGCTGGCGAGTTAACAATTGAATCGGACCACGGGCACGGGATTGCATTTTGTTAGCAACCATATGCCTCAATTTTAAGTAATACATATTTCCCACAAAGATGCGTGCCAGCATTCGTTTACCGGTTCTCCCATCATAAAATATTTCTGTTCCATCTTCACGAAAACCAGCTTCCACCAATTCTTTACGTAAGTTTTCCTCTAATTCTGCTTCGAACAAAGTTCCGTCAACAGGTCTACCCATCATCGCGCCCACTTTTCCACCAATTAACTCTAACAAGTGAGAAACGGTCATTCTAGTAGAGATACCGTGCGGAGTAAAAATCAAATCAGGAACTATACCAGAACTGGAAAAAGGAACATCGGCAGCAGGCACTAACATCCCAGTAACTCCTTTCTGTCCGTGGCGGGAAGTGAATTTATCTCCAATCTCGGGAATTCTTTCTTCTCTTAATCTAACTTGAACCAGTTTGTTACCTTCTTCATTTTCGGTGATAACCACAAAATCTGCCACTCCTCTTTCTCCATGTTTCAAGGAAATGGAACTTTCTCGACGAATAGCTGCAGAAAGATTATACTCTTCCAAGCTGCTCAAGAAACGAGGTGGACTTGTTTTTCCGATAATCACATCTCCTTCGTCAACCTTGGCTTCGGGATAAATTATTCCATCTCCCTCGATAAAACGATAATCATGTTCACTGCGATAACCTTTAACGTCCTTTTCTGGAACAGAAATCTGATCTACCAAACCACCTGAATATCTTAACTCTTCAGCATCAATCGGTCGAAAATAAGTACTACGAGCTAGACCACGTTCTACGGAAGACTTGTTTAAGATAACTCCATCTTCCATATTGTATCCGTCATAACACATTATAGCTACGACCATATTCTGGCCAGAAGGATGCTCTTCGTAATCTACTACAGTATGAATTTTTGTTTTTACGATAGGCATTTGGGGATAATGTAATATGTTAACATCAGTATCCATACGCAAATGATAGTTAGCAGCATAAAAGCCCAGAGCTTGTTTTTGGTTTTTACTTCCGATGATCAAACGAGAAGGCTGGTTGTAATTACCAAAAGGAACCAAAGCAGTGGCTAAACCAATAATAGAGCCAGGAGTAATTTCCAAATGAGTATGTTCAGAAGTTATTTCGGATTCATCATAAGCTACTAAAGCATTTTCTTCTTCTCCAGCATCGAGGTACTCGATTATTCCCTGCCGTACTAAGTCGGACCAAGTTAGTTCTCCATCAGCTAATTGTTTTAAGTGTCTTTCAGTAAGAAGAGGTCTACTTTCTTTGACAATGATTAATGGTCTTCTTGCTCTTCCTTCGTCCGTAAATAAACGGATTTCTTCCGCTTCCAAGTCGTGATACACATTAACATTATCGGATAGGGCTCCTTTGCGACGAAGACCTTTCACGTCCTCAACAAAGGACTGAGCATCTTCCACTGTTCCGATAAAACGGGAATTTAAGTAAACTTCTGCCATTTTCTCCCCCTAGACTGCCTCTTTAAGATTAAGTGTTCTAATTTTTTCCAAAACTTCATTCTCATCGCTACTCTGCGAAACGGAACAAAGCATAGCTAGATTTTTACGTAAACCAATATTGGTTCCTTCTGGAGTTTCAATCGGGCACAATCGACCAATATGGGTGCAATGTAAAGCACGGGCTTCAAAATTTTCCTGCGAACTAGATAAGGGACTGACCACTTTTTGTAGGTGCGAAATCATCGCTAAGAAATTAGAACGATCCATTCTTTGTGATACTCCTTGTCTTCCCCCCACCCACTCTCCGGTAGCCATAGCGGAATAAATCCTGGAAGTCAACAGCTTATCTCGAATAATTACGCGGACAGATGGTAACTTTCCTCTCTTGATTATTCTTTGGAAATTGTAAAGTATGTCTCCAACTAAAATCTTAAAATTCACTCGAAACAAGTCCACTAACAAATCTCCGCTTTGACGCAATCTCTTATTCATATAATGGTCTTTATCATCTTCTGGAAGAGCACCGGAACTAATATCAATAAATCGTTTCAACATTTTACACAAGTTGCGAGCTTTAAGTATTCTGGTTTTGGAATCCATCCCAAAGTTCGGAAAAAGATATTTATCTAAAATTTCTTTAGTTCTTTCCAAACGGATTTCTTTAGCTTGAGCTATTCCGATACGTTTAGCGATATAATCGATAGCATCTTCTTGTGTTTTAATCTCTACAAATTCAAATAAATTTAAGATCACTTCTTCATAATTTTTTTCGTCAGAAACAGCGCGGATAATTTCTTCATCTTTAATTAATCCCAAAGCCTTAGCGATGATAATAATAGGCATGCTTTTTACGCGGGTGAAACTCATATAATATAATCCGTCCTTCTTACGTTCGAATTCATGTGGAATCTTATAAGAACCACGGGCAGCAAAGAATCTTCCTCCGAAAACTCCTCCACTACTTTCTACCATAAAATTATTAGCAGAAAGATCTTCCATATTAACAATAGTCCTTTCCGTTCCATTGATAATGAAATATCCTCCTGGGTCGGTAGGATCTTCTCCGTGCTTCACTAACTCTTCTCGGTTTAAAGCATTTAAGTTACAAAATTTACTTTTGAGCATGATGGGCATCTTACCCACCTCAGCTATAAAGTTCTCTCTTTGTACATCATTAATATAGGTGCTTACTTCTAAATAAACAGGGGCATAATAAGTTATTTTTCTCAAGCGCGCTTCCATTGGAAAGATAAGGCGCTTGCTTCCATCAGCTTCAGTAATTTCTGGCTTACCAACGGTAATGCGACCAAAACGAATTTTAAATTTCTCAATGTTATGTGGGATGATGGCGGGCTCGGCTTCTTTATTCTCATCTACTACTTCTTGCAATCCTTTCTCAATGAAATTATTAAAAGATAAGATGTTACTGTCCACAAACTTCTTCTCTTCATAATATTTTTTTATTAAGATTGATCGATCCATGCGTCACTCCTCCTTATCCTTCTATCACCAGACGATAATACGTTGTCACGCCAGAAGTTTTACTTTTGCGTTCTATTTTAATTATATCTCCAATTTTTGCATCTAGCTTAGCAATAGCTGGATCATCATCCATTATCTTCGGCAGAGCCATGAAACTGATGTTATATTTTTCCAGCAGTTTATTTTTTTCAGAATCACTTAACTTAGTATGCTTCGGGATTAAAAAATGTTTATTCACGTCGAACGCCATTTTGTTTTTACCTTTCCTTGTGGTTGAGTATAATGCGGGCCGGACGAGACATCCTCGCTAACGTTCGGAGCGTTTTCGCTTCGAGCGCAAACATTCGGACTCGCGACCTCCTGATGCCTTTCGTTGGTTAAAAGTCAGGCGCTATACCAGGCTAAGCTACCGGCCCATAAGACGCTCTGGCCGGGACTTTCATTGCAGTTACCTGGTTGTAACTTGCCTTTTGAACCCGGGTCGGAGCCTTTCTATGCTCGGAAGCCCGACAGGGCCCCATGCTAGGCCGCTACACTACCAGAGCATTGCCATGAACATTCTTACCTCTAGCCCATAAAAATTTAGAGATGATTATGAGTAGAAGCTTTAAATGCCATGTAAAAGTAAAATTCGGCTGTTTATTTATAAAGCTTTCGCCTTATTTGAAGGAGAAGTATATGATGAATTGGTTTGTGAGTAAGATGAAAAATAAAATTAAGGGTGAGCTAATTGGTTGATAACTCTAAACAATTCTTCTGGTTTGTTTTTACAAATTACCTTAACCTTTGAATCAACAAAAGGTTTCAGATATCTTTGGACGTAAGCGATATCCATAACCATAAAATAAAAATTTTCTGTGCTTCTGTGAGCTTTTGCCCAGTCATGAATTCTTAAACAAGTAGCCATTTCCTCTGGATGATCAGTAGGACGACCAATGTCTACAAAATATGCTCGAGGAACCTCTTCCTGTCCCGCTAGAAATCGATAAGCTTCTATTTCATTGTGGAAATCTACAACATTAATTTTCTCAAACTGTGCCATACCAACCAAAGCAGTACGAAACGTAAATTCTCTATCCACAATTATTAAATCAAGCGTCATATTAATCTCCAAACATCCATCAAAAATAAAAGGTGGGAGAAAGAGTTAATTGTCTCTTTCTCCCTGAGTCCCCCCTCCCGGATTTTCGGTTTTGCACTCGAACCGGGGATCACTCGGTATCCTTGGCTGTTTGTTTTTCATCCCAAAGATCACAAAGATCTGCGTCAAACAACTGCTACAGCCGAGGGTTCTAGCCGCTAAACTAAGGAGGGAAACCAAGTAATGATTAGAAGGATTATTTATAAAACTTTTCTAAAGAATACCCCTTTTGAAAAGAGTAAATATATAAATACTAATATCTTACGAGAGAATATGTACCTTGGACACATTACTGGAATTGTTTTTCTTCCAATAAGTATTATTATTTTTCTTAATGTATTTGGAGTTACTTCAATAGATAGCATTTTGGGAGCGAGTATCTTACTAATTGCTTCCATCGGAATTATACTAATACAAATAGGAGATGTTATCGGTTCGCATACCGAGAAAAAACAAATTGCTGTTTCCTATGTAATGGGATTAGTTTTGATGCTTCCCACCTTTCTCTATTTTGCTTCCCTTTTGGTTACTCTTCCTTCCGCTATCAATAATGCCTTGCCCACCATACTAGCCAGCTTCTTATTTGTAGAGGGCGTAAGTAGTTTCTACTTTGGATGAAATAATAACAACAAAAAGTTTTATTAATAAACTATCGTTTTGATGTTTTGTGCACCAGTAGTATAGTGGTTATTATGCGGCCTTGCCAATCAGCAAGTGCATGATACAGCACAGCAAAGAGGCTGTGACCGGGGTTCGAACAGTTCTGTCTTTCACGGCAGAAAGCGAAATTCCCCGCTGGTGCATTCATATTTCTATTTAAGAGAGTATAGCCGCAATTCAACAAGAATTTTCTAAGAGACGACATTACACTTTTCTAGCAACAACATAGCGAAGCGTACTTCTTTCGTATACCGGTACATCCTCAAGTAACATTTTAGGGTCCATTAAAGCAACCCACGGAGTAGAAATTATTCCTTTTTTGAAGAACCATAATTTGTTGAAACGAGTAGTTCCGGCATCTGAATCAACGGTAATTATTCCTTCGCCATGATTATTGGTTCTATTTCCTTTATACTCTCCAACAACTTTTTCGGTTTTCACTTGAGTTCCGGCAAGTGCGGCAACCAGTCTCCTTTCAAAATAAGCAGTAGTATTTTGTATTAATGCGTATTGATCAAACAATTTTGTATATTCAAAGAGATGAGTAATCGAATCTTGCCCAGAACCATTTTTTTTAGCAAAATGATTTAAAGCAAAAGAAAAATCGAATGGATCGATAGAACCCATTTCTTCTTTACTCATTCCCACTGCTTGAAGAAAGAGTTCTAGTTTTCCTTCGGGAAGGTAGCGCAACTGTGAATGAGCAGAAGAACCAGGTATAGTAAATCCATTTGTCTTCCCACCAAGGTAACAAGGGATTCTTTTCTTGAGTAAATCATCTCTTACTGGAATCGGGTCAACACTAACATCCATCAAGTGAAAAAAAAATCCGCCTTTCTTCAGAACGCGAAGCGATTCTGCCACTGCGGATTCTAAATTATTTAATACATCGTAAGAACAATAACCGCAAACTACGTCAAAAGATTGTTCCTGAAAAGGTAGATTGTATGCAGAACCGCAAATTTTAACCCCTTGACTTGGATCCTTCTGCAAAAAACCTTCTTGTGGTTCTACTTTTACCCATTCTCCTCGAAACTCTTTAGGCCAATTTTCGGACAAGAAACCCAATCCTGAACCAACCTCTAAAACTTTTTCGTTTCCTTTGAAGTACTTACGAGAAAATTTTTGAAGAGCATTTTGAGTAGCTCGCAATATTAATTTTCTTGCATCATATAACTCTTGTAGAGCATCAACGCCTGCTTCAAGATCCCAACATTCTGGAGCATGACTATCCATTTTGTTTTAAAAGAATACTTCTTTTATAAATTCTTACTTGCAAATAGTAACAAGAGCAGTGCCACTAAAAATAATAAAGAGTGGCCCTACCGGGACTTTCTAACCATTACACTTCTAGGCTGATCGTGGGACTTTATGTCCCACTTGACGACGCTCGCCAAGCGTAATTGGCATTTGAACCCGGAACCTCCGCTTAACTAAGTTGCGTTTGTATGAAACGCGCCCATATAAGAGCGGCGCTCCAGTTCCCCAATCTTCTACCAGAAGGTAAAAGTTCGCCAGGGTAAGCTATAGGGCCACAGAAGGCAATTATCCAGTGCATTTAAAAGGTTTTCTTCCTTTTTTGATGCTTCCAAAACCCTCTAAAATAAGCTCTTCTTTATAAATCACCCCGGCAAAAATCGTTAGCTTTATAAATAAGTGCCATTTTTAATAGTTTTCACTCAATAATTACAACAAAGGTATATAAAGCCAGAAAAGAGTCTTAGCTTAAAACCTTTGAATGAGAAAAAGATGAACATCAATCAAATTAAGAAATTAATGGACCGGAAGAAGACTTCTCATAAGGGAGAAAATGGTTATGCTCTCTTAATTGGCGGTTCAGAAGATTATGTGGGAGCAGTAGCTCTAGCCGGTTTATCAGCTCTACGTACCGGTTGTGATTCAGTAACTATTGCTGCTCCGGAAAAAGTAGCTTGGACCATTAATAGAATGTCTCCTGATTTGATTACCCACAAAGTAAAAGGCAGTTATTTCAATATTAAGAACGCTAAGGAGATGGTAAAGTTTTCCGAACACTTCGATGCAATTTTAATTGGCAACGGCGTCACCAGAAAAGCCGACAAATTTTGTCAATGTCTAATTAAGAAATCTCCCAAATTGAAAGTTATTGACGCGGATGCTCTAAAATCTTTGTCCTTCAAGGATTTCCATAATGCTATACTAACTCCACATGAAACCGAATTAGAAATAATGTTAGTTAATAGTGGAAAAGAATTTCTCTTGCCCAAATTAAGAGAATCTAATGCCAAAGAAAAGGCCGAAATTTTACAAGGAAACTTGCGCTACTTTTTACAAAATAATAATGTGTTATTGGTAAAAGGACCGACGGATATTATTATTTCTAGGAATAAGATTGCTTATAACCGCACCGGCAACCAAGGTATGACCAAAGCGGGAACCGGAGATATCTTGGCTGGATTAATCGTTGGCTTCTTGGCTAAGACTAAAGACCAATTCAAAAGCGCGGTAGCCGCTTCTTATGTTAACGGTTGGGTGGGAGATCAGCTTTTGAAAAGAAAGAAAGGATATACTTTTATCGCTTCAGATATTCTAGAAGATTTAGGAAAGATTAGTAAGATTAAAGGAAAGTAGAATATTTTATTATTTGTGGAGGATATCTCCTTCAAAACGACTTAAAAGATCCGGATATTCATTTAAGCAAGCTCTAAGGGTATTTTCTCCAACTGCTCCATTAGCGGGAGGTGGGCTACAATGATATCCTTCTCCCACGTCATATCGACAGTGTAAATCTTCTGAAGCAGAAGCAAAAACCCTTCTCTTTTCCGGATAAACTGTACACCGAACTTCTCCCATTCCTTCCACCGGAACCGTAAACTCCTTTTCGTCGCTACAAGCCAGAACCACTCCGGCCAATCCACCTAAAATCACAACTATTCCTTTACCCATAATATAAAAAGGATAAAAAAGTAGAATTTAACCCTTTC
>JBBSWE010000050.1:0-15845 GCA_038046445.1 Nanobdellota archaeon
GCCTAAACTGAAGCCGAAACAAAACTGTTTTGCTTGTAGTGAACCGGCTAAGCGTTGGTTTTATGTGGGTAAAAGCTATTAAATTGCCGCAGGCTCTGTTTTGATGCAACTTTCCTAAAAGTTGCAGATGGTTCTATGTAGGGAAGAGTTACTAAAATTTCCGTAGGCTCTGTTTTGATGCAACTTTATTAAAAGTTGCTGGGGAAGAGTTATTGATGGAATTCTTTTATATCTTTCATTAAACAAATATTTATAAACCTCTTTATGTTTATTTTGACTATGAAAAAAGAATGGGAATTAGTAATGGACTTAGAGGCGTTAGCTGAGGAGCATTCTAAGAAGGATGAAAGAGAACTGGAGCGTATAGGAAGAGAATTGGAGCGTGTGGGAAATTTAGTTTATAATCGTATCTTAAAAGATTTAGAAAAAGACCATTGTGAAAAGTATTGTTTTATCTTTCCCGGTTATAATACTCGTGATGGTAGACACAAAGTGATTGTTTCAAATCCGGCAGATGATGAAACTATAATCAATATGATTGAAAGAGAAATTAACCCTGCCCTTGGGACAACTTTTCCCTGCTACAAAACATTCATTGGCAATCCTGATAGAGACCCCCATATAACTCACATTTTCAAAATGAAATATTATTAATAATTAAATATTTTATGCAGCGAAAAGCTATATTAATAAATATAATCCTCTTAAATATACTTCCCACTCAAGCAGTTTAAATTGACTTCCGGCGGCAAAGTGATCATAAACCATCTTTCGTCCTTATTTTTCCATTTTCTCTGAAATTCTTTAATGGAATATTCTTTCCATCCTCCTTCTGAACCGGGATCAAATATTTTTACTTTGTTTCTCTTAGCTCCTGCAAAGATGAGATAATGTCCTTCGCGCTTTTTTCCTCGCTCTGAAACCATTTGATGAACTACCGGCATGGTCTGAAAATTTTCCAGAAGGTATTTTAATATCTTTACGTTGCCGTTCTTGGAACAGAAAATCCTCGCTTTAGGATTAACCAGGCGGCGGAAGCAGTAAGCCATGGCCGCAGGAGAAGTTCCTTTCTGGGTGAATACTTCTTTTGGACTTTTTTCAGATTTTTTTTGATAAAAGCGATAAATTCGCTGTAAGATTTCTTTTTCACTTTTCTGTTGCTTAAATTGAGAAGCCAGTACTGAACGTACTGCCGCTACTCCACACCAGTCCGGATGGCTCTGAGAGAAAAATCTAAAATCGCTGTTTCCCATTCTCACCGCTTCAGTAGAAGTCATCTTGCTGCCCTCAAGTGTTAGGAAAAGCACCCCTTTATATCCCTTTCCGAACTCCTTTTTAAAGCGGTTTATTAGCGGCTGTAGGCTTAAAATTTGCGGGAATCAGGTGGTGAAGTGGCTAAATTTCCCCTTCCAAAAGAGCCCCCGCCGGCCTTTCTTTTATAAAAGATTCGAAAGCCTAAAATAAGTAAGAAAACTTTATTAATCTACACTTAAAAATATGTCTTGCAAAATATGTTACACAAAGAAATAATCGTCTTGGGGGACATCGAGATGGGCGGAGGGACGCTTACGGATGATTTCATTAGCGATAAGGCTCTGTCAGAATTGATTCTGGAATTAAAAGAACGTCCGCATCCGGTAGATTTAATCCTAAATGGAGATACTTTTGATTTCCTGAAATGCCCCTACCCCCGAAACGGAAAATATTTTTACACCAGACATATTACCAAAGAAGTCTCTTTAGCTAAACTAGAGTTGGTATATAACGCCCATCGTCAAGTGTTTGAATCATTGAAATCGTTTGTCCATTCCGGACGCCATGGTCTTTATTTCACTTTCGGGAATCATGACATGGATTTAGTGTATCCGGAAGTGCAGGAACGGATTAAAGAAATTCTTTCTGCTCAGCATAACGTTCACTTTGTAGTTAAATATCACAATCATAATGTTTACGTCGAGCATGGGATGCAGTATGATGCTTTGAACAAGTTCAGTTTCAAGAGAAAATATCTTTCTCACCATAACAAGAATATCCTAAATCTTTCTTGGATTTCTTTTGGGATTATTACCCAATTTTTGAAATTAAAAGAAGAACACCCTTTTCTGGAAAGGATTCACACTCACAAAGTGCTTTTTACTCATCATCCTTATATTTTGAAGAAAATAACTTTTCGCGCCGCCAAATATCTTTTAAAAACCATAATCTATTATCCTCTTCGTTATTTTACTGACCAGACTTATAATTTTCCGTACGGTATTCTGCGAGAATTTTATCGCCGGGTTAAACTATCACATTGGGATGTAGATAAAATAATACGCGTGTTCAAAAGGAACAAGCGCAAAACCTTGCACCACAATAAAATTTATGTCTTAGGGCATGTACATGAGACTTATATTGAGAATAAGAAGAATATTGTCTTGATTCATCCTAATACCTGGCGTGACGAATACGATATGGAACCATCTGGAAAGTTAGTTCCACGAGGAAAACATTATGTGCAAATTTTAGTCAGCGATCTTGGGCACGATTTCCAACTGGTTGATTATCCCATTAAACGAAGTATTCTTGACTTTGATAAGGTGGTTAAAAATGAACGAAAATACCTGCAACAGGTGGCAGAAGAAGAAGAGTATCTGATTAAGGTTGCTTAATTTGTTTTTTACTACTTCCTAACCATCAGCAAGCTTTAAATAAGAGTTGGGTTTTAGACAAACATTTTCGGGTGAAATATATTTTAGACACACATCAAGAAGTGAGTAACCGCTCTTCAGCGAGGGAATCTTCTGCCATTGAATTAGCAGTAAGAGTAGCAGCTAAACTGGATTATAAGACGCTTTCTACCTTGACTAACAGCAAAGATTATTCTGAGGTTAGTGATTTGGAGAGGGAAGTTAGTATAGATACTACTTCTTCTGGATTAGAATCACAGGTAGATTATGCTTTAATACCCCTTCTGGTTAATTCTAGTTATGATGTCTCTGCAGAATATGGTAATTTCTCTAAAAATCCTAGTTTTACTACTGAATATGAAGGGGAATACTCTTCCAATTCTAGTTCCGATATTAAAACGGAAATGATGACTCCGTTGGAATATACTGAAGCTTTGATGGAGACGCAATTTGCGGCGATTTCCGGAGCCTGGAGTGATGTTTCTTATGAACAAAGAATGCGAATGACTAATTTCTTCACTTATAATACCGTCTTGGCTCGAGCCTTCCACGATATGAATTGCTTAACTAGAGATATTAATTTTAAAGTGATCTGATCAGCAGCAAGGCTTTTTGCTTCTGGCCATTTTCATCTTTAAGATAGTGGGATTGTCGATGCGAATATGAAAGTGGCGGGTGTGACCCGACCAAGGTTTCAGCTTGCTTCCGTATTGTTTCCATTCTTCCTTTCCATAGATAGATAAAACATAATCCTGCATTCTGTTGATGTATCTACCGTTCCAATAAATAGCCTGAATCGTATAATGGTATTGTAAGGATCTGATAAAATCCCAGTTTGCTTTCAGGGTTTCTGGATTCCATTCTTTCATTTTTCCGTTGCGATTATGATATCTTCCATCTTCAAAACGGTACATTCCTACATCAACATCAATTCCTTGACGATGGCTCAAATGCGGAAACAATCTTCCACCATATTTTCCGCTGGCATCACCAACATTGAGTTTAGGTCCGCTTCCTTCCATCTCATAATTATCGTGCATCTCTCTAGCGGCACTGAGGAGCATATCCACCAATTCCGGCTGAGCATAACGATTGTTTCTAACAGCACTAATATAGGTACAATCGGGGATCGGAAGAGAATTCTCTGGCCACATCTGTAGTGGTCTTTCTGTTCTGCTTCTACTAACATAAATGAATGTCGGTTTAGCACGATGAATGCTTAATGCTTTCAAGACGGTGTTTTCTACTCTTTCTTCTAGTTGTTGCGGATGAGAAACAGCTCGAGCGATATCTTGCACTACGGGAGCGGCATATGGACTAGCAATTAGGGCATATACCAAACTTAAGGCAGTAAATATGGACATATCGTAGGGGTTAAATCAGGGGTTATAAAATTAATGTATAGACATTATTTACCTTTCAGGTCAATTACTTCCAGAACTCCAACATTTCTTCTTCCAAGAAGTGCATCTTTCCCGGAATGATTAGGCAATAAGGTGGTTTGCCGAAATCCAACTTCTTGATCTCTTCCAATTTTCCGAACTTAACAATATAATTCTCGCTACCTAACCGGGCACATCCGATCACTTTAGTGTTCTTAGAGATCAACTCTTCTTTCTTGTGCTCTTCAATCTGCTCCAGAGTTTCTAAAGCTTTTTTGATACTGAGAAATTTATTCTCTTTCGGCTTCAAATCCAGCAAAAATAAGGTGTGCAGACCGAGACTTTGGTTTTCTTTCAGCACTTGATAAGGGGTCTCTAAATGAGGGTGCTCTTCTAAGAAGGGAATGGAAGTGGTTTTTCCAAACTTATATAGTTGTAATCCGGTGATGCCGATAGCAGTGAGTACGGAAGCGTTGTGGATAATTTTTACTGAAACTTTTTTCTCTCGCGCTTCTCGGAACAGTTCAATATGGGTGGTGGCGGACATGGGATCGCCTACAACTAAGAAAGCTACTTCTTTTTTGCGAGCTTCTTCTAGAATCTTTTCTGCTCCTTGCTCACTTATCTCTCGGTCTGCCAGAATTATTTTTTTCCCATAGAATTTTTCTAAATCGTAAACCGAACATTGCAATAAGGAAGTATAGTTCTCTAAGTAAACTTTATCGCAGCGGCGGATAATTTCTAATCCTTTTACCGAAATGTCCTTTTCGTCACTTAATCCTATTCCTATTAAGTATAAAGTCATATTCTTAAGAATAGAAGAATCCTTATTTAAAGCTTACTTCTGAGCTACTCTTTTCTTGCCGATCTTAGCAAAGCAGATTGCCGCTTTTCTTTGCAGTTCTCTTAGAACTCTAGCCCCGTTGCAATGGGTTCGCAGGCAATGCTTCTTTTTGATTTTTCCATGTACTTTCTTCATAAGCTTGAAACAAGAGCTCCCATTTAAAAACCTTTCTTTTTTTCTAGGATCTGTCCTAAATCTCACTAGCGTTCGGGTTAGTAGCTTCAAATTCCTTGTTTTTTGCAATCGAAGATTGACATTTCCCGTAGGGAGCAACCCCTTTGTCAATCGGACTGATGAAGCAGAGAGAATTTGACCTGATGCTACTAACCTACTTTTAGGACAGATTCTTTTTTCTGTTCATCATTTGGAGTCGTTTTTATTCTTCCAAATAAATTTCATTTATATTGCACTAAAACATCCATACTTCCTTGCAGAATATCTTTCAGGTTGTCTATCGATTGATATCTTAAGTTCGGACGAGTTTGTGACAATGCTCGTAATCTTTCTCCTAATTTGCTCCTATAATTAATCTCAAAGAATAAAACACAGGTTTCTGGCCGACGAGTTAATTCAGTTATAGTTTGATAGACATCATCCGCATTAGAAATATCTCCGTCAGTTAAGAAACTCCATACCGTTCTTCCCGGTTTAAGTCCTGCACTGATTTTGGGAACACAATATGTGTTTAGCGTAGTTCCGCCACCTTGATAATTTAACATGTTCTTTTTCACCGGATTATCAACAGTATCGTAAAACATTGGTAAGGATAACGGACCGGCGAGATGAGTATTCCCGGAAAAATTAACGGTCCAAATATCTACCTCTTTCTGCGTCTTTTCACTAGCAGCGATTAAAGATTTAGTTAAACCATAATTGATATGCTGCACGGCGTCAAAGCGACTACCGCAACCGGGAGGACCTCCGCCCATGGTTCCAGAAGAATCTTCAATCAGAACCCAATTTCTGGCTACATCGATTCCTCGAGATTGATAATCGTGCGATTGTAAAGTAGTTTCTTCTTGATGAAAATAATTGACTACATATAATTTGTTGGGGGCCAGTTCAAGTAATACTGGCAGCTGATGTTCTATCCCAAAATTGATCCAGGGTAAATGACGATGTAATTGATCTGCGGTAACCCGTAAAGAGCGATCTTTCACCCAAATCTTAATCTTACCTTGATCAACGATTTTGGCTTCGGGATCAGTAGATTCAATTCTAATCTCGGGAGAATTTCTTTTATAATATTCATCCTGTCCGATTAGCTGTAATTGCTGTAGGTGAGGATTATTACTTGAACCAGCTCCTCCTGCTAACTGTTCGAGGAAGTTATGGCCCTGTTGAGGAGCCATTCCAGATAAGAGCGCTTGTACCACTCCACTGATTCCTCCCTGCTGCCCTCCACTTCCTGTTCCACCTCCGGTCCCACTACCGGAACCGCTTCCTTGACCGCTACCTTGACCACTTCCATTTCCAGAA
Organism: Nanobdellota archaeon; assembly: GCA_038046445.1. Classification (GTDB taxonomy): domain Archaea; phylum Nanobdellota; class Nanobdellia; order Woesearchaeales; family GW2011-AR9; genus JACRPH01. The sequence continues at coordinate 6,375 of JBBSWE010000050.1, forward strand.
GCTGAACCAGAACCTTTTCCTCTACGTTCGTAATTATTTACTCTAATCAAATGAGCCAGAGGTTGAATAAATCCTTTCAAGGCATCGTAACGAGTAACTTTATCTAAAAGCAATGAAGTCATAGCCTCAATTAAATGAGTATTATCATAATGGTGGTCGAAACCATGGGCGTGTACACTTTCTACTTCCGCAGAAAATCTAGCCGGATCGATACTCTTGTCTCGAAGTACATCCGCCGAAACTTCTTTCACTAATCCTTTTAGAGAAGAAGTGACTAACTGCTCGATATTGGGAATTCCTCCGGCGACCAACTTCTGTTCGAAATATCTGAGCATTTTTTTTCTGGTTTCCAAGTCCTTACAAAAAAGTAAAGAATAAGTATACCGATTCAGAGCCAAAACTCCGGAAGGAATAGCTCTATCTTTAGCATAGCTCACTACATCAAAAATGGGAATTACTCCTTCCGGGAAAGAATCAACCATTTGAGAATCTATTTGATATCCAGATTTTTGCAGTTCTCGGGCCAAAGCGGGAGCTAAAGACCGGTTTTGCGAGAGGAAATTATATTGGAAAGTATCGATACAAAAGTCCCAGATAGCATTTTCGATATTGTGCACCTTAGCCACTAAATCGGCGGCAGAAGTTTGCGGTAAGGCTTTTTGGATCCCCTCCGCCAGAGCTTGATAAATCCTTTCCTTATCTCCTTCAGGATATCCTTCGGAGTTAGGACAGTACAAAGGATGGAACAGTTCATGAATTAAAAGAGAAAATCCATTATGAAAACTTAAAGTTCTTTGAAACTCTTCTTCTTTAACTTTATCTCCAAAAATTTGTGGCAAGAATCCTTTTCTTCCAGTCAACTTTCCAGAATAAGCCGTTTCATACATTTTCAGTACTACTTCTTTAAACAGTAGATCAAGTTGCTCGGGTTGATATAAATGAGCCAATACTTTTTTTTTATCAGTAGCAAAACCCCATAACGCCCCTGAACCCACTTGATCAATCTTTCCTTTTCCGTCAAAACGTTCTACCGGCATCTCGAACAAAGGATGTTCGGTTCGAACTAACCTTTCCCAACTTTTAATGGCTTCTTCTAAAGTATCATGAACAATGCTGGTAGAACGAACGGTAGTGGCAGTAGCAGAAGACATGCTTCACCTACAGCACCAATGACGGGTGGCTGATTTTTATCTGAGCGAAAGCATAATCAAACACCGGGGAAAGATTATTGGTTCTAAAACTAGACAATTCACCGACCAAAACTTCATATTCTCGAATCATTTCTCTAACCGCTTTATTTCCTTTTTTAAGATAAGAAAGGATATTCTCTGGAGAGAATAACTTACTTCCTTCCACAAAATTAGACACACGACGCGAAACTAGTTTATCACCTTCTTCCATCGCTCCGAAAAAATAGACTGGCAGAGTCCTAGTTACACCTGTATTATCAAGGTAATCTCTAAATTTTGCTCCACTGGGCATAAATAAAGATAACACTTCTAAAGAAGGAATTAACAAACAGTTTCGAGTACCACCCACAAATGCAGTTACATTAACTATCCCTCGTTCTTGAGATAGGTTAAATGAAGAGGGAAAACCATTTTGTATTAATCTATCATCGAGGATATTGATCGATTTTGGCACACTCTCTAGAACATCACTTAATTCTAACACTTCTCCTAATTTGGGAGAAGTACTTTTTATTGCCGTAACAAATTCAGCTGGAGTTAAAGGTCTTACTGTTACTCCCAAATTTCCGGAACTTCCTTGGTAAAAACGAAGATAAGGTGCATAAGGAAGAACATCTGCAGAAGAAAATGGTCCATATCCTACATTTTTTTTTATAATACGATATTCTTCAAATCCTTTAATGTACATTTTTATTAAAGGAGTAAGATTAGAGCTATCGTTAGTAGTAGTATCGACGGGAGAAGGATCTTCTAAGGGGGACGGAGTGGAATCTAATGGAGCATCTGCTCCTGGTCTTGCTTCCACTTCTGCTCCTTCTCCTTGAACTATTTTAGCCATGGATGTTTTTTTATTTAACCTCAAAGATTATTTTTTTTATCTGTAACAGATCTAAAGTGTCGACGTAAGGATGGTAACCAAAAATGTCTTTTAAGCGAGTTAGCGCTTCTGTACCCAAGTCGCTATGAATCGTTCCCCGTTCGTCGCGGATAATTACCTCTTTTGCCCTATTAAAACGCATTTCTCGGGAAGAAGGTAGTACTTGTTCACCTCTCTTAAATGTTTTTAACTGGAAGATTATCGCCTGTTTACTTTCGTCTAGAAAATCCTGAGAATCAGCAACTTCTTTCATTTCTCGCACTTGCAGACTGTTACTTTTTATTCCAAAGGACTTTCCCGTCGTATCGATAGTTCCTACGGTGAGGCTGCGGGAATTAATTCCAAAATTATCTCCTACCTGACCTATTTCTTCTACCCGTAGATTTTCACTTCCCTTCCCAAAATTTGAACCGGCAATATTAATCTTCCCTGTATATAACCCCTTACTATCGTATCCAAAATCATCTCCCACCTGACCTATTTCTTCTACCCGCAGATTTTCACTTTGCTCCCCAAAATTTGAACCGGCAGCATTAATCTTTCCTGCACATAATCCTTTACTTCCGGATCCAAACGAAACTCCCCCGTGATTAATTTCGTCTACTTTAAGATCAATGGAGGACATCCCAAAACTTGTACTTATCCTTAGTATTCCTTCTAATCTTCCCAAATGTAAACCTTTGCTTTCCTCGCCAAAATTATCCGAAAATGCTTGAACCGAGGTGATGCTCATATTAGTACTGGATTTTCCAAATTTATTCCCACTACTATGCACTTCTCCGATTTCCACATCAGTACTTCCTTCTGCAAAATTAGATCTGCAGTGTACCACTTTCTCTATCTTTATTTTTTCTGATTTAGAAGCAAAATAAGAGCCGGCCTGTCCTACTTCACCAATTTGCACCTGCCGGGCTTGATACAGGGCGAAAGATCCGTTCGAATTAATTTTATCGATAACCGCCTTTCTCAGCCCAGACAAAATATATTCCGCATCCCCTAATCCTAGCTCTTTTAAAAAATCAAGATCCACTAAGTGCAACACCCCTTTACTATCGGGATTGAACTTATGATAAACATAAATGGTGGTAAGCAATCCTAGATTGAACTGAGCACCGCCATCGAGAAGAGAATAGATCTCTCCGGCTTGAGTCAAATTTTTTTCCAGCTGGCTCACCTTTTCGGCGCGGTCTAGTGAGCCATATTTATTTTCAAAGGCATGATAAACGGCAGCCATCTCCTTATGGGGGGCGATACGAGCATGCAAATATTTCTCAAATTTAGTGAAATCTGATTTTGCATCTTCCAAAAAAAAGTCATCAATACTGGCATCGACCTGTGCCCCTTCCCCTCGGATCACTTTGGCCATCTTAAAGCACCCGCGGTAAACGATGAGTATAAACTGGTTCGATAGTAGGATTACCTTTTTCGCTCTGATAAAGACCGTAAATGAAAGAGCGCAGGGTTTTCATGTCCGCATTCTTATTCCCGACAAGATAAGCATCTAAGTCCGCTTGATGTTCTATTAAAAATCTAGTAGTAACCGCTAAATCGGCCGTAGTTCTAGCTACAATTACTTTTCGGACATCAGAACCGCTCACTAAACTGCGTAAATGTCCGACAAAAGTACTCATCTTCGAGACGATTTCCGCTACGGAATGAGAATCGCGCAGAGCAGCAGTATAAATACTTTCTTTCAAGCCGAGGTTGGCATCGTCGGTCTTGAATCCGGCATAATTACGAATGTTCATCTTGTCCGGTCGAGCTAACTCGTCCATTAATCCCACATAATCTTTTAGAACACTGTTTACCACTAATAGTGGATCCAATTCAGTCTTGACTTGTTTATTTCTGGCCAATAAAGTGGCAGCAGCGGCTACTTCTTCTACCGTGATATAAGTCGGAACCCTCAAGAAAGATTCTAACGGACTTTGGGTCCGGTCTTGATAAGCTCTTTTCACATACTTAATGGTAGCGAGAAGATCGGCCAAACATTTGATGTAAGCATCATCTCTTTCCGTAAGGGGCTTAGCAAAAGAACCGACAATGCTATTAATCTTTTTAACTTCTTCCGTCTTCGGATCTAAAACATCACGTAAAAGAAAATTCAGACTCGTTCCGGGTAGAGAAGCAGCAAATTCTTCTTGACATTGCTGTACGATATTCTTGTCCATCTCGTGACTTTGGTCCAACTCTCCGCTCAAGATCTCAATCAAAACATCGCCAAATTCTAAGCTGGAAGGAATAATGGCTTTCTCCGTCTTTTTACTGTCGAGAATGAAAGCATACAGGCTGAGCCAATCTTCTCTCATGGTAACGGAATCAGGAACTTGTCCGGTAAGAGCAGCATAACGTTGCTGGAAATCTTGTAAAAATCGTTCATGCAGACCGTTCTCGTGATCTACCATCCACATAGTGGTACCGACACTTTTAACGATTTTGGGGTAACCCACGACCAAGAAACGATTTTTAAGAGAAGCGCTCAGCTCTATTCCAGTAAATTGAGCATCTCTAGATTTAGGAGGATTCTGTGAACCGGATAACCATAATCTTTTCAAATAATCTTCAGTGAATTCTATTCCATTAGGTGTTACTTTTGGGATTAAAATTCCGGCTATTCCTCTTTCATTAGAAGCGAGTACTCGACCATAACTTAACTGCAACAAGTCATTAGGATTACCTAAATTTAATTCGTCACAATAGAGAGCAGCAATACTGCGCATGTTGTCCCAATTCAAGTAAGTTACGGGCATTCCATTCACCATTTCGGTTCTTTCAAAAGGAGCTTTAGGACTGTCCGTAAAACTTTGATGGCTTAAACTCATAATTACCGTACTCCTGGAGGGAAGAATGGCTTGCAGATAAGCTTCGGTAGTAATGGTTTTTCCCACTCCAGTGTCTCCTTCAAAGATTAAAGGCATATCTCGAGCGTGGCAGGCAAAAATCATATCTAAAGAAGAAACAGAATACTGGCCGGGTTTGCTAGAAACTAAAGCTACTCCTTGGAATTCATCAAACCCTAATTTATTGGCGGTAGAGTCATAAGAAATACCGAACAAGGGGGTGGTTAAGATTTCTCTTCCGACTACGGAATTAACTGCACCATAAAAAGCTAAGAACATCGCCGCATGAATTCTTTGCTCTTTCTTTTCCAGAGTAGTTCCAGCAATTTCTTCAATCAGTCCCTCTAAAGTATGTTTTCGTTTGGTTTCGGTCATTTTTATCTCTTAATTATTTTTAGGTATTCCACTCTTTGGTAAAGATAGATTTAGCCTTAACCAATTCTTCCAAAATAGGAATAATATCTTTTACTCCATACTCCCGAGCTACGTCTACTATCGCCGCAGTGCTGGGAGTACAAGTAGATTGGAGATAATCGAAAGGATTAGTAGAGCTATTGAGAATATTGAATGGTGCGGTGTCTTTTGCTCCTGATTTAGCTAAAGCTAAAGCCGGAATATCTCGCAGAGAAGGATCCATCGCTAATACCACCGCAAAAAGAGAAATGTTATAATATTCTCCACTGAGTAAGGAACGCGCTAAAGCATATTCCGGCAATAATTCTTCTAATTTATTCCCGCTAAATAAGGATGGATTAGAAAAAAGATCCAACTCTTTAACTGCATCTCCGCAAACTCTTATTAGATACTCTTGAACATGCTCGAGAGAGGGACTAGGCAGGGAATCGTAAGTTATTCTTCTTCCTGCATTTGTAGCGGTTGTATCTTTAAGAGTAAATGGCCTTACTTGAACTAATTTGGGCACGGCGATAACAACAACAAGTCCATAATCAGAAGTAATATTAGCGTCAGCAAACAGCTCCGGGTGTGAAGAGAAATAATTAATTATAACTAGATCAGCATCTTGCATTAACTTAACACGATCTCCGCTCAGAAGGGGTGGCGGTGGTACTGGGGAGATGGGAGAAGTAGAATTTGGCGTAGGATTATCTACTTTAGCCGGATCAGCATCCGCTCCATCTCCTTGAATTACTTTAGCCATTTCTATTTATCTTCTCTCTTCTTTTCTTTTTTAGGGATTGACTCTTGAGCGGAGCGCAAAGCTCTGGCGATAATATTCTCCAGCACTGCTTGATCTAATATTTTTCCGCGATAATCTGGATTAGCTTCAGCCAATTCTCTTTGTTGCTGTTGGTATTCTTCAATTCCCCGAGTTACTCGTAGGACATAAACATCTAAAAAATCATCCGGGATATCGGCTCTTCTATCCGAAAAATAACTCCAAACCGTTTCTTCTAGCTCCGGAATTACTGGTTGTTCTAATTTGGCTAAGGTCTCTTTGATGGAAGTACGATAATTATCTGGGATGATAATTTTAATCATCTTCTTCCTCACTTCTGGGGAGGCAATCATCAATTGATTCTACCGTAATAAATGGTTGATTACAAAGATCTCTCTCAGAGGGACGGAAATAAGCACTTTGTTTACAGCACCAGTTAGCAATTCCTTCTCGAGCAGTATAATCCAATCCTTTTCTTTGATATCTTGGATTAGCTTCGGTCATTTCTGCTTCTTGTTCGAACAGTTCTCTGACTTTTTTAACAACTCTGATAAGATATTTCTCTTCTTGTTGAATAGTCTTTACTCCGTGTCTTTTATCAGCAATATAATCGCGAAAGAAAGTAGCGGCATCATTAGCATCGAAACCATAAGTTGTAGATAATTCTTTTATCTCTCTTTTAAATTCAGCACGACCGTATTTTTCCGTCATTTTTATCTTCTCCTCTTATCTTAAAAAATTCATATTTCTCTTTAGGTGCCGGAAAGAAATGTCTTACATTCATTTCCTTAGTCTTATTAACAATGGAATCTAAGGTTTCCCCATAAATCTCGGGGGGAAGATCTACTTGGACCGCATAAAGTTTTCCATCGCGTGTCTTTTTAATCATTGGTACCAAGATTGTTTCTGAATCTTTATCCAATGCTCTTAGCGCATTAGGTACTACCCAAGCATAATGTCCTTCTTGCTCGTAGCGAAGTCCCTTTTCTCCATTACGCGTCTTGCCTGCCACGAAATCCAAGTTCGGCAAGCCTTTCCACACCTCCAAGTAATGCTCGCCAAAAGCGATTCTAGCGATCTCTTCTACGGTAGGAGTGTAAACAACGTAATTTCTATCCATTTTACACTATCCTCCGGAGGAGAGGAAAGCAGGATCTCTCTGAAATTTCCCTAATCAAATTTCCATCTAGTCCTCGGCGATAATCTGAATTCTCCCGAACAAACTGATCTTCCCTTTCAATATGGTCAGCAAGATTTCTTAACACCTTTTTAAAGTAATTTTTCACTGCATTGGAACCTTCTTTTAATCCTGAAATATTACGAACCATTCCGTTAATTTCTCCCCAAAAGAATAGGTAAGCTGTATCTATATCTGGAAGATCATGACCCGGACTGGTGCAAGTGTCGTATCTCCCTTCAGTTAAAGAACGTAGATTAGAATCGAAGCGATTGTATAATGATACCAATTTCCTTCCCAGCAAAGCTCTTTCCATTTTTTTGTTGTTACTCTCCTGAACGTTACAAACAAATTCTTCTAAATCTCGACCATACATATAATCCGAAGGAAGATCTAACCAATAAAATGATCGGCGTGGAGATCGATCCAATCTTTCTCCTTTTTTATCTCCGCTAACCATTAACAGAGTTTGAGGATTGCGAGAGATTGCTTTTGCTGCAGGAGGAGGAACCCAAATATACAAATCTCTACTTTTATGATGTAAGCCCATCTGTCCACCAGTAGATTCTGAACGTTCAAATTCTACTTCCGGTAATCCCGCCCAAATTTCTAAATAACTTTCACCGCGAGGGATTAATTCCCTTTCCTCTTCTGATAATCCATAAATAACATGTTCTTGATTCATTTTCTTTTACCTCCATCTATTTCTGACAATATTGTTCAGCAGGTCTAAATCCATTTCCACAGATTTTTTCTGTTTGATTAAGGTCATCTGCCGCTGAGTTTCATCAATCAATTTTCCAATCCCATTCAGAGACAATCCTTCGAACAGGGCTAGAAGTTTGACGTGGGGATTATGAAATGATTTTAACTCTTTATCCATCTCGTCCAAGCGTCCGTACTTATCGAAGTAACCAGTACTATCTTGGCCTAAGAAGTAGCAGAAATCTCCCTGCCATTCCGGCTTGATTTCGTTGCGTGGTAAGAGATGGGGCATGTTTATTTTCCTCCCATTAACACTTTAGCATCTAAAGAAGCAAGATCTAGTTCAGTTTGTTTTCCGGCACGAATCAGTTCCTTTTGTCTCTCCAGTTCTGCACCTAGAAGATCTAGTCCTTCATCTCCTACCCCATAATAAACCCTTACAATTTTTCCATTGGGTCTTGATCTATTATATTCATTAACCTGCTCTGTAGTTTCTTCTCTACCTATTCGGAGAAAAGAGGAATAACCGGTTTGATCTTTAAAGAGAATATAGCCCCATTCCCCGCGCAGTTCTGATTTTATTTGTTCTTCAGTTCTATCCATTTTATTTCCTCTCCTTGTAGGTGGTTGTTCCTTTACTATTATCATAACGCGTAGTTTTCTCTACTACTTTGACGGTATAGAAAACATGACTACCAATTGTAACGCCTTTACTCAGCACATAATCAAACTCCGTTCTTTCTTCCAAACTTTCTCCCACTTTATGTTTAGGAATAACTTGGGTGAAAGCAGTGGCTTCATCTTTTGGAAAATCGGTTTGAGCTTTTCCAGGATTTCTATAGTACAAAGCTCCTTTGGTAGGATCTCGAGATTTTCCTTCTAATGCACTAACTGCGGCACGATAACTATGCACCATTCTTCCTTGAAGGTCTGGATCGCTGGAAAGTGCCTCACCAAAAACCAAGGAATATCTTCCATTTTTGTCCTTAAAGCTGCTTGGTTCAAAGTAAGGAGCATTCTTATCTACGGCTGTAAACTGCTGTGCCCCTTCTCCCTTGACGACATCTAGTAAATGTCCATCCTCAGCAAATCTTCGCTCGTGAGTTTTATTTTCAGTGACTACGACTGATTTCCACTTCCTTTTACCTTTTTTTCCTTTGACCGGCTCTTCCGCAGTTACTTTGTACTGGGTGTCAAATTCCTTACGGTTTAACATCACATGGATAACGGCATCCAATCCTTTCTGGTAATTAGGAGAAGTTACTTTTCCATCCGTACCTGCTTCAAAATAGACTAATCGAGCTAAGTAAATCAGATTTTCTGGAGAGATGCGTCCGTAAGTACTCTTGATCTTGGCACAATCTCTTAAGATGTCTTCTTGATCTACTTTATCTTCCACCGAAGCAGAAAGAGGATGATATTTTACGGACGAATTCATACTGGGCTTAGTTCCAGTGAAATGTAAATAGTCTAGGGGATTCAGCAGATGGGATTTTCCTTTTCCA
>JBBSWE010000050.1:15855-19180 GCA_038046445.1 Nanobdellota archaeon
TTCCATCTAATCTTTTTAACTGGACATGCACATGAGGTTCTTTAGGATCAGCATTACCACTAGTTCCCAAAATGCCTACTTTACTATTCAGCTCTACCTTATCTCCAATATTGACAGAAGCTTTCTTCAGATGAATGAGAGTAACTTCATACTTTCCATCTTTGCTTACGATACGCACTTCGTTACCATTATCCACGCGAGTACGTTCTCTATTTCCGTGAGAATTTAATTTATAACGTCCCGCTCCTACTACCGTTCCACTTATCGGGGCAGTAAGAACGGTTCCTTCCGGAGAACGTAGATCTAAACCCTTGTGGGAATCGATTCTTCCTTTTTTCTGAGCAGCTTCTTTAGAAGGTTCATACTTCTCAAAATCACAGATAGAAAGACGATCTTTGGTTCTGAAATGACATTGATGCACGGGGGGAGCTTTATGACCCGGAAGCGGGCTTTCTAAGACTACACTTTCCAAAGCCTTAGCCTTCGGTTTAGCTTCGACTGGAGAATTTACTACGGCTGTTCCCAGCATTACCGCCAAAATTAAATCTCTTAATCTCATGTATTCCCCTCAAGTTATTCTGGAGTAGTAACTCCTCAAATAATTATATTTAACTTATATTTTTAATATAAGTAATATGATTTTGAGAAAGATTTAAAAAGAACTAAAGAAAAGAGAAAGGTATGCGACGCAAACTAATCCGTCAGGGGGATAATGCTTTAACCGTAACCCTGCCCGCTAAATGGATTCAGAGCAACGGGCTGAAAGCCGGAGAAGAAGTAGAGATAGAAGAATCTTCCAACAATGTAGTCATTCAAGCTAAGTCGAAAACGGAGAAAAGAAGTGCTGAACTTAAACTGACTACGGAAAGCGAACAGATTATCCGCAGCAACCTAAATGTTCTCTATCGAGTAGGTTTTGATCGTATTAAGGTCTATTTTAGCACTCCTAAGCAGAAGAATTTGGTAAAGAGCACGGTCGAAGCGAGATTATTGGGATTTGAAATCGTGGAAGAGAACGCTAACTGCTTAATTGTAGAAAATGTGATTGAACCGAGTGAAGAGAAACAGGAAGTTCTTTTGCGGAGAATATTTTTAATTATTAAAGATTCTTTTGAGCGGTTGGAAAATGATATAAAGAATAAGGATTTCTCTAATTTATCTTTCCTTGTCCAAAATAGTAAAAATGTTGATCGTTATGCTAACTTTTGTAATCGCAATATTTCTAAGAAAAGATTCGTGGAAGAAAGAATAAGCTCCTATTGGGAATTATATACTAGATTACTGCTGGTACAACACAGCTTGTTGCATTTATATGAAGTTGTTGAAAAAAAGAATAAGCTAGACTTCCCTACTGTTACATTAAAATTATTTTTAGAGATTAAAGCCAATTTTGAATTATTATACTCTGGTTTCTCCAAGAAGGACCTTAAAATGATAGAAAAAGTTAACGAGAATAACAAAAACCTTCTTTACGGAGAAGTATTCAATCTTTTCAAAAGGTCTAAAGGAGAAGAAAACCTAATTTTATATTATTGTGGGGAATTAGCGCGGATGATTTATCTTACCACAGTGCCTTTGTTTGCTATTTATTATACTTCATCAAATCCTTGAGCACATCGAGCATATTTAATTAGTTCTTTTTCCGATTCTCGCTTAATGCTCCAGCCCATCATTCTCCAGGTATCCATCTCCAGTTGTTCTCGCACCAATTGTTTTAAATTTTGGGTGGGGGCGTAAGTTACTTCTCTGCGGTATTGCTGTTGAATTCTCTGACGAATGCGTACATACGTATCAACGTAATTACTAAAAAGAACGGGGTTTTTCACAAATTCTTCTTCTCCCAAGACCAATCGAGCCAAGTCATCTATTTCATCTCCCTGTTTTGATATTCCAAAATCTACAAAACAAGGTCCAACGTAATTATCTGGTTTATTATCATATGTCCCCAAAGTGGTATTTCTCAATTGGTACTGTAATAACTTTTGAACTTTTTCCTCATACCCTCTACCCACAGAACGTTCAAAAAGATCTTTGAATTCAGAAAATCTTCTCGCAAAGCGTTCTACCAAAAATTCTCGAGAGTAATTGGTTGGTAAGACTTCAACGCTTAAAGATTCGTCCGGGAAATCTTGAGAGATTTCAGTAAGAACTTCATGGTATAATGCCGTAGTATACAATCTAGCAATTATTCTTGGATCAACTTCTCTGCGCTGTAATTCTGGTTCCAAGATTCTAAGATCTTGGGGAGTATAAGATACGATTCTGGAATTAACATCTTCACAGATAGTAACAAAATATCCATTTCTTTCTATCGGAAGAAAATTTAATGGTTTGGGAATCATTCTAGTAAGAGATTGAGCTAAGCGGTCTCCTCTTCGGGCCCAATCGTAAACCATGGAAGGAATAACACTTGATTTCACAGCAGAGATCCAATTGTGGTCCAATTTAAACCAATAAGATTTTTCGCCTTGTGCAAATTTGAATCTTCCTACTCCTCCTTCTCCAATGATCCCGGTCATAGTTTCTCGAGTAAAGCGATCTACTCCAGCAATTTCTTTATCAACGGCTTGCATTAGAGCCATGGCCATCTGTTCGGGAAGGCCATAAGTTACTAATTCCTCAGTAGGATGATAATCATCTTCTTGGAATCGAGCAATAGATTTTACCGATCGAACTAAGCTTTCTAGTTCTTCAGGATTACTGATGGATAGATTACTACGCGGACCTCTACTTTCATCGACGCTTAAAGATGTAAGAAACACTCTAAACTCTGGAGAATTAAGAATCTTTCTTTCTAATTTATGTTGTAGTCCAGGGATTTTTGTAGCCATTCCCATATGATTAAAGGCCACTTCTCCCCACCCCAAAGATTCAGAGTAAGTCACTTCTAGCATACCTGCAGAACAAAGCAAACTAAAATATTCTGCGTGTTCATCAGTATGAATTAAAGCAACGGTTTCTTCCCCCGTTTCAGAGCGGGTTGTTTCAAGTACTAAACCAGTAGGAATATCTGTTGGTCTTTCTTCCACTCCTTCTTTCCAATCCAAATGTTCAAATCTGTACTTAACATAACCTAAAGGAGTATTCCTCATCTCGCTCCTTCCATGGCCCAAAGGATTCGTAACCGTAAAAATTCCCTCTAGGTTAATTCCTAGAATTCTTTCGAGAGTTTCTTTTAGGAGAGGCATTTTACGCTTAAATACGAAAAGAACTTTATAAACTTTTCGCTAATTTACTACCTTTGAGTAACTACTAACTTTTGGTAGAAAGAGAGGCAAACGATAAATTCATTTACTTATAACTCCCAAGACTTTTCTGTGCTTGT
>JBBSWE010000051.1:0-6552 GCA_038046445.1 Nanobdellota archaeon
AAAAAGCAAGGAGAAACTTCTCGCATCGGAACGAATCAAGAAAAATTGAATGGACATGCCCTAACATTTATTACTCCAGATACCCAACGCACTTTATCGGAACATCTGGGAGCAGCATTACATTTACAAAAAGAAGAAGTTCTGGAAGAAGATATCAAAGAAAGTAAAGTCTTACATCTAGAAGGATATCAATTAGAAGGAGATACTAAAGAAGTTCTATTGCGAGCGATGGAATTGGCTAAGAAACATGATACTTTGGTTTCTTTAGACTTAGCCGATCCCGGAGTAATTAGAAGAAATAAAGAATTTTTAATTAAAATTGTAAAAGAATTTGTGAATATCCTTTTTGTCAATGAAAAAGAGGCGAAAGAGTTTACCGGAAAAGAAGAAGAGTTTGCCGCCATAGAATTGGGTCATTCCGTAAAAATAGCCATTGTAAAGATAGGAGAACGTGGTTCCATCATTGCCGAAGAAGAAGGGATTCATTACGTTGAACCTTTCTCTGCCCAAGCTATTGATACTACCGGAGCCGGAGACACTTACGCTGCTGGTTTCTTATACGGATTCTGTCAAGGCTGGCCTTTGCCTCAGTGCGGAAAGTTAGGTTCTTTATTCGCTTCTAAAGTAGTAGAACAGAAAGGAGTAAGGATTTCTCATCTGAATGCGGAAGAATTGAAGAGTAGAGTGGAGTTAGATATCCGTTAAGGAAGAAAGTGATAATTTAGAAAAAATAAAGAAGAATGGAAAATTACTTTCCTAATTTTGCTCTCATATCTTCTGGCAACCCTTCAGACCACAAAAAGTTTACAGCAGATTCTAATTCGGACCAGTCAAATGCAGACATAACCTCGTCAATCGGACCTATTCTAAAATAAGTTGAATCGCTCTTTTTGAAATCTCCAACTTCCTGAGCCATAGTTCCTCTATCTACATTAAAACCCCCATCTGCTGCTTTCTTAAGTAGAGCATCGTATTGCATCCACTTTATTGGTCTGGTTTCATCACCACAATAACTATTAAAATATAATTCAATACGAGCTTTCCCTTCTCCATTTGTCTCAACTTTTATTTTAGCAACATTTCCTGGTCTATACCCTCTTGTAACGTTGATTTCCCCTTGATACAAAGAATCTTTCGGAATAGCCGCTATCTCCTTAGCAGCTCTTTCATGCGCTTGCATAGTCATCTGCCTTTTCATTAACAACTGATCAAGATCGACTCGCCGTGCCAAAGAATCAGGCATACTTTTCAAAGTCCTATCCATAAAATCCATTGGATCTTCTTGCTTTTCTTTGTCAGAATAAAGCCTTGAAGCCAAGTATTCTTTTATTAAAGAAACAGCTTTAGGAAGCATATCTGCAGAAACGTCTGCATATAATCTTTGCCCTTCATATCTAAATGTATTTTCCATTTTTCCATCTCCCTATCACCCACAAACAATTTCTACATAAGCTACTTTAAAAAACTTTTGCAACTATTTACTCGAGAATTTATATTGTAGTGTCAATCATAAGGGATAGCATAACTATCATTATCCCACCACCAAAATATCCTCCAATTCCAAAATAATTATAAATTAGAACTGTTCCTAAGAAGTTCATGGTAAAAATAGGAATTATTGGCGGATCAGGATTGGAAAATCCGGACATTCTTAAAGAAAGCAAGGATATAGAAGTGAATACACCTTACGGAAAACCTTCTTCTCCCTTAAAGATTGGTAAAATTGAAGGTGTAGAAGTAGTCCTCATCAGTAGGCATGGAAGGCATCATTCTATCATGCCCACTAATGTTCCCAATCAGGCTAACATCTGGGCTCTGAAGCAGCAAGGATGTACCCACATTCTAGCTAGCACTGCCTGCGGCTCTCTAAGAGAAGAAATCAAACCGGGAGATTTTGTCTTAATCGACCAATTCATTGATCGTACCACTAAAAGAAAGTCTACTTTTTACGAAGAAGGGAGAGTGTGCCATATTCCTATGGCTGAACCTTTCTGTGGAAAGCTGCGCCATCTATTAGAGAAGAGCGCACAAGAATTAAAGTGGTCTTATCATAAAAAAGGAACTATGATTACTATTGAAGGACCGCGATTTTCTTCTAAAGCGGAATCAAAGATGTTCCGTCAATGGGGAGCAGATGTAATCAATATGTCCACTGTTCCAGAAGTAGTTTTAGCGAGAGAGGTCGGAATCTGTTATGCGGCGGTAGCCATGTCCACGGACTATGATTGCTGGAAAGAAGGAGAAGAAAGCGTGAACATTGACCGAGTTTTGCAAACATTTCGACAGAATGCAGAAAATGTAATCAAATTATTCTTGCAAACCATCCCGAAGATCAAAGAATGGGAATGTTCCTGTAAAGAAGATATTAAAACCGCGGTGATGGGAGGAGAATAAAAAGTAAAGATAATAAAATGACAATAAAAAATGCAGAGTGGTTGAAATCTAAAATCAGGACTGTTCCTAACTGGCCCAAGCCCGGAATCATGTTCCGGGATATTACTACCTTGATTCAAGACCCCGAAGCGTTTAATTACGTAATTGAAAAATTTGCAGAGCATTATCAGCAAAAAGGAATTCAAAAAATTGCGGGAATCGAGTCGCGCGGATTTATTTTTGGGGCTGCTCTGGCTCGAGAGATGAAACTCCCCTTTGTGTTAATTCGCAAGAAAGGTAAATTGCCGGCAGAAACGGTTTCTCAGGAATACGCTTTAGAATACGGAACGGACAAGATTGAAATGCATAAGGATTCCATTAACACCGGAGAAAAAGTATTGATTATCGACGATTTGTTGGCTACCGGAGGAACCGCACTGGCTGCTTGTCACTTGATAGAAAAGTTGCAGGGTAAAGTAACCAGTGTCGGATTTGTGATTGATCTTCCTGAATTGAAAGGAGCAGAGAAATTAAAACAATATAATATTTATTCATTAATCCATTTTGAAGGGGAATAACTACACTTTTTCTTTAATCTCCTTAACCACTTCTTTAAATTCAGGAGCTGCCACCATTAACTGGCTCAGCTCATTATGCCACACTTTTTCCATTTGGGATATTTTTTCCAGAAGCAGTGTCTTGGAATAGATTATTCTATATGCTTTTAACTTCTCATTTACCAATTTCTCGTTAATTTTCACCTTTTTATTTAACAAAAACCTCAAATCAAACATATCTCTGGCTTTATCTCGGGTTAAAATCGCCCTAATCTTCTCGGCCATGATTTCATCTAAATTCATTACTCTTACCAAATAGGGCTGTAAATCGGGATATGCTGGAAAGATTTCTTTAGTCTCAGGCTTTAACAGCACTTTTTCTCTCTGGCTAATCTCAACTCTTAAGATTATAAGTGTTCTTTCTGTGCCTTCGTAAGAAGGACCTTCAATAGCAAGTTTAACTTTCAGTGAATTTTTCTGTTCGCTTGATTCAAACTCAGCTTTAACTCCAAAATTACCAAAATCCCGTTTGATATCCTCCCATAAATTTAAAGGCAAAGCATGATTAAGAGTAAAGTCAAGATCTATACTAAACCGGTTCAACCCAAACACTTTCTGAAATGCAGTCCCGCCCTTGAATACCAGCTCATCGCCAGTTCTTCGAGAGAGAAACATCAGAAACAGATGCTGAAAGTAATCTCTCTCGGTTTGCCATAAATTAAATCCAAAAATGTGTCCCAGCTCTTCTAACTCCTCCTTATTCAGCATGTTTAACCTCTCCGTTGATAATCAATCTCCACTTTAAAGATTTCTTATATCCCTTTCTTCCTAAAACCGGATTGAGTAAATCATAGCGGGTATTTAATTTCTTCCGTACCATATTATGAATATCTATCCCTCTTGAGTCTAACAAATAACCCAATCGCTTGAGAAGAACAATTGAGTTCATCTTCAGAGCGTAAGAGATAAGTTTGTTAAGGTTAAGATCAGCTTCTAAGGCGATATAAGTCTCATCTAAAGGGCAATATTCCGGAAGATATAAAGAATCAATAATCGCTTTCTCTTTTTCGGCAATGAATATCTCTTTTCCCATAAATTTTTCTTTATGATACCCGAAAATTTTAGATGTGGGAAATTTTACAAATACTATCTTATACTCACCAAGCTTTATGCTTTTCTTAGAGTTGAAGGCAACCACATAAATTATGATGGGCATTTGAGTAGTTAATTGGTAATAGGAATAAGCCGAAAGGAAAGAGACATAAGATGGAAAAACCATATTTGAGGCAGTGATAAAAGCAGGTTGGGGAATAATATACTTTCCTCTCTCTACTTCGAGAATAAGGCCTTTCTGTTTGAGCCGAAAAAGGTACACCTTAAGATAACTTTTGCTATAACCGGTTATCTTAACTAAATCATTGGTGGTCAGGACTGGTTTCTTGAGCAGACTGATTTGCTGTAAAAAATCCCGCGATTTCATTGATGATGGAAAACAAACCCAGTTTATAAACTTTTTGTTTTATTATAGTTATCATAAATGATAACTATGCACTAACATAAAGATAGATACTTCCATTAGGGATAGGTTTGCCGGAATAAAAAGGGATAGAGAAATTAAAACAATATGACATTTATTCATTAATCCATTTTGAAGGAGAATGAACAATATAAAATTGGAATTTATTTCTGCTTTTTTAAAAAGTAGATAATTTGTATTTGTTTAGCATCATAAAGTCAAAATTCATTCGATACCCTCGACGAGAGCGACAAAGGGATGGCTCCTACGGAGATGTCGCTCCCACTGTCTCCTCATCGAGAATTTTGAAGATGCTAAACAAATACGATAATTTGATTTAATAAATAATCTGATTTAATCTACCGGCTTCTTATCTACAATTTCATAAACATTATTTTTTCCTTTAGCAAATTTTTTGGGAGGTAAATAACCTTTCCACTCGAAAGGTGCTCCATTAACCCAAGAATTTTTTCCGATTAAGGAACCAGGATCTAAAAGAGTGTGACAACCCACCTGTACTTCATCCCCGATAACGGCGCTAAATTGGGGCAATCCCGTGTCATATTTATTCTCACCAATTTTAACAGTAACGGGCTTCCAGTCTGCTCTTAGTGAAGAAGTTGTTACTCTTGCTCCTAATACCACCCTACTGCCAATAACACAATATCCGATATAATTATAATGGGCGAAGTGAGCCAGTTCCTTTTTTGATGAACCGGTACCACCTAAAAGAATAGCATTAACCACTTCAGTATAATTTCCAATTCGAGTGTAATCTCCCATGATTACATTGCCTCTAATGTGAGCAAAAGGCTGTATTAGACAGTTTTCTCCAATGATAGTAGGGCCCTTAATCACGGCATAGGGTTCTACTATCGTTCCCTTACCTAAATAAACATCGCCTTCAATTATAGCGGTGGGATGAACAGTCGCTCGAGATAAATCCCGATGTGCTTTCTCTTTTAAGTAAAGTGGAAGCTTTTTGAGCACATCCCAAACTACTTCTACCTCGTTAAATAAGTCTTTATACCTAAAAGTAGATAAATTAAAATAATGTTCTGGTTTTAATTGCTCAACTATTTTTTCCAAGGTCATAATTAATAATCTGTTTAAACTGACTGAATAATAAATTTAGAACATTATTTATAATATTATCTGTGATATTATTCAATATTACAAAAAAAGATTATTTTTTCTTGCTCTTCTCGACTTCCTTAGTCAACTTCAATTTCTTGATCAATTTATGGGGGGAAAATAATCACTTTAAATCATCTTTGTTCCAATGGTTTCACTTTTCTCTCATAAAAATAAAGTTTTTCCCTTATTCTAGCTTCGCAACTTCTTAAATCATAAGACTCGGTAGGAGAAGTTTGTAAAAAAAAGTTAGGTTGATCAGGATTCTCTTCATGGACAGATAATTGAGCAATATCTCTCCAAACTTTTGCTCTGTGAATGTCACCAAGTTTCTCTGCTAAAGCGCTTAATCTTTTCCCCTTGGAGAAATCATTATATTCGCAGCAATTACTACTATGCCTTCTTCCCGCAATTTCTCGATCATATAACTGTCGAGCGGTTTGCATTTCTCCTAAACGAAAAGCAAGATCTGATAAGGTTATATCTAAAGAAGACCAGTGATGTTCTTTGAGAGCATACGCTACTGTTTTGCTTAAAATAATTTTTGCTTTTTCTGTTTCACCTGATTCTAATGCTAACTCTACTGCTTTAACAATAAGAACTTCCTTTCCTTTATTTCCGGCTAAATATTCTGCTTGAAGGTAGCATTCCAATGCTTTTTGTTTATTTCCTCCCGTTAAGGCTGCTTCTGCCCCATCTATAAAATAAATCGTTCCTCCGTTCAGGCACTTACCGGCTCTCATGAAATAAGCAACGGCATCGTCATATTCTCCTAATTCCAGTGCAAATTTAGCAATCATAGGTAATGGATGATGAGCAGAATGAGGATATTTTTGTAAATTGAATCGATGTTCTTGTTCACACTTTTCGGTCTCCATTAAATATGCCCAATTATAATTAATTTTATCTCCTGTTTTTCTTGCAACTTGGGCAATTTTTTTCTGGCATTTATCAAATTTGTAATATTCAATG
>JBBSWE010000051.1:6562-24490 GCA_038046445.1 Nanobdellota archaeon
CTTTAGCGTAAAATTGGGCTGCTCTAGTATCCTCATTCTTTCTCTCTGCCAGTTCCGCCGCTTGACACAATAGATCCGCTACTGTTTCATAACGAGGAATCTCTTCTTGTTCACAAATAAAACGCCGATATAATTCTAACTGCAGTAAATCGTTAGATTGTACTTCCGGTTTTTCAATCATTCCTTTTAATTGATGAAGTAAGTGTTGGCGTTTTAATTGAGCTATGCCTTTTTCGATAATATGTAGATTATCTTCTGCTTGTTTACGATAATATTCCATTCCAAAATCTAATATTTCTCTGGCACGCTTATTTTCTCCTTTGGCACGAGCAATTTCCGCAGCTTCCGCAAACTGATGGTCGCTTAATTCAATTTCAAGCGCTAATTCAAAATCACCTACTTTTTTCGCTAATTCAACTTGCAAAGAAGTGTCATAACCTTTTCGCTGCAAAAATTTTATCTGTCTACGATAAAATTTTTCAGCCTTCTTTGCATCATCTTGCAACTCAGCAATCTTTCCAGCAAAGCAATAACTTTTTTGCTTGCAGAATAAATCTATTGCTCTAGGTAAATCGCCTAATTTCAAAGCAATATTTGCCGCGTAAGAATATTCTTTTTTCCTGGAATGCTCTTTAATCGCTTTTTCGTATAATGATTTTACCAGAAAATATTTTCCTAAGGGGATGGCTAAATCTCCTAGATCTTCAATCGAGGCAGAAAAATTACCCACATTTTCATGCACAAATTTTTGATACAAAACCCAAGCTCTAGGCATATCTTGAATTTTTGCTGCGAGAGTAAAAGCCACCCTAAAGTCTTGTCTATTTTCCGCATTTATTGAAGCTTGAGAATATAATTTATGCGCTTGTTGTAGATCTCCCGCCTTCTCTGCCAACTTAGCTGCTTCTTCTACCAAATAATCCTTTTTAGTGGTAATCAAAGTATCGATTGCCCATTGAATCAAAGCAGGATTAACCGATATTCCTTTGTCTAAAGCAACTCGAATAATGTTTATCTTGGCATCTTTATCATCAAATTCTGCCAATATGGTTTCTAAATCAGTTTGCAACATAATTATCCTCAAAAACACTAAAAAACCACGGATTAAAGATTAAAATTGAAGATACTTTATAAAACTACTTCTTCTTGCTCTTCTCGACTTCCTTAGTCAACTTCAATTTCTTGATCAATTCTTTGTAGCGATTTCGGATGGTAACTTCCGTTACTCCTGCTACATCGGCCACTTCCCGTTGCGTTCTCTTTTCTCCATGAATTAGACTGGCAACATAAAGGGCAGCAGCAGCAATTCCGGTCGGTCCTCTCCCTGAAGTTAATTCGATGTCCCGCGCCATTTCTAAAATTTCTACTGCTTTAGATTGAGTTTCGGCACTCAATTTCAAAGCGGAAGCGAAGCGAGGGATATAATCAGCCGGATTACTGGGCTTGATAGAAATCTCCAGTTCTCTGGTTACAAAACGATAGGTTCTACCAATCTCTTTCTTTTCGATACCAGAAGCTTCTCCCATTTCATCTAAAGTACGGGGTACTTCATGTCTGCGACAAGCTGCATATAAAGCTCCGGCTACTACGGATTCCATCGATCTTCCCCTTACCAGACCTTTCTGAACGGCTAAACGATAAATTCTAGCCGCTTCTTCTTCTACCGACTTGGGCAATTTTAAGAAAGAACTAACTCTTTTCAATTCTGCTAAAGCTACTTTCAGGTTTCTTTCAATGGCAGTAGAAATACGAATGTTCCATTTTCTCAAACGAAAGAATTTGTCTCTCTCTCGATCCGAGCCTAATTTATAAAAGTCAGAAGTGGTTCCTACTTCTGTACCTAAACCTTGATCAAACTGAGTTTGGGAGCTAGGAGCACCAGTTCTTCTGCGGCTAGAGCCGTCATCTTCAAATTCACGCCATTCTTGCGAGAAATCGACCATGCGGTCTTCAATCACTAAACCACAATCTCGACAGATAGTCTCTCCCTTTTCCGTATCTCTATAAATGTTTTTACTAGCACACTCTGGGCACTCTTTAATGGTTTTGCGGATCATTTTTCATTCACCTGTAAGAATCATCACTGTGTTATGAAACATTAAGTTTAAATATGTTTTAATTAATTGGTTTATAAATGTTTCGTTATTTTTAGAGGTTAAGCCCGAAAAAAGAAAGTAAAATCTCCCAGCAGAAACCTTTATATACCACTAAAAAATACCTCTTACTATGCAAAAAAGAGGCCAGTTAGGAATTATTGAATTTAAGTACTTTATTATTGGTCTGATTATTGGAGTAATTATTGGTATAGTTCTGATTTACCTTAGCTTAAAGGGAATTATTCCCGTCTCTTTAAAGTCTTCTTTTTGTGGAATAGTCGGTAAATAAGATTCTATCCAAAGAATATATCCACACGAGTATAGAAAAGGTTATAATAGGATGCCTGTATCATTCTTCTAGGTTTATTTAAACGAGCAATAACGATTAACGAGAAAAATAAAAAAATATTTTTCTCTAGTTTAAAAGTGTTTTACACTTTATAAACAACGAAAAAAAATGAGGTTAAGAAAATGGATATAGAAAGAATTCAAAAAATAAACGCCATGGCCTTGGAACTGATGAAACAAGGTTTGGCTACTGATAGAGAAGACGCCGTAGTTCAGGCCGAAAAGATTTTCAAAGCTAAAGGCGCTACCGAATACTCTTCTATGCGAGAAACCATGCAGAAAGTAGAGCAACAAGCTACTATTGATACTCCCAAAGGAGAGACGGGAGACCTTTCCCAAAACCAATTGAAAGAAATTTTAGAACAGAATACCAAATATGTGGTTAGAAAATTGAAAGAGATTGAAGACAAGATGCTGGCTTTAGAGAAAGATATCGCTTCTATCAACAACAAGATGACTTATAATCGTCCAGTGCAATCGTCACAAGAACCGCCTCGATTAGGAGAAATTCCCGCTAATAACCAGATTCAACGTGGACCGGATCCGAAAGTTTCTTCTTCCAATCATCCTCGTTCCGGGAATTATACTGAGAATGAGGTTTCGATTGAGAAATTCTTCTATATGGGCCGAAAATAAGCTCAATCTTACTTTATTTTTATTATTTAATTTTGGGTTGATTTTACTGCTACCCTAATATATATAAGAATTAACCGAAACCTTTTTAAAATAAGTAACTACTTTAGAATAAAAACAGTGGGGTGAGCTAAAATCAAGAATAAACTCTTTGTGGGACTATCGTTAATATTGACTTTATTACTTACGGGTTTAGTAGCTGCAGAGTTGACTATCAGTCCAGTTACTTTAAAGTTTGACTATGCTGATTTAGGAGAAGATGACAAAAGATTAGATTTCAGCGAGACCATTACTTTAACTAACAGCGGAACCCTGGCAGAATCAGGAACCTTATCTTTAACTATCTTAGACAACGATTTTAGAGAACTTATTATCAGTTCCACTAGTTTTAACTTAGCGGCCGGAGCAACTCAAACCCTTACTCTTTCCGGAGAAGCTCCTGTCAATTTAGATTATAATTATAACGATAATTTTGCTAAATTAACCATTACTACTGCTTCTGCGAGTAAAGAAGTGAATTTTAAAGCCACTATTGCCCCCATGATTGAAATGGACCGAGTTTATGTTTACGTTAATGGCAACCAGGAGGACGATTATCAAAAGGGAGATACGATTGATGGAATCCTTCCCGGAGACGAAGTAGAGTTGCGTTTTATCTTAAGCAACCGTTACGATAACGATTATGAAAAAGGAGATATTTCCGGAAGCATTCTGGTCGAACTAAACGATTTTGAGGTAGACAAAGAAGTCAGTTTTGATTTAGCTGCTGGAGACGAATTCGGACAAAGCGATGCTCCCTTCATCAATTTTACCATACCTTTTGATGCTGACGAAGACGAGTACGATATCGACCTCGCTTTTGATAATTTGAAGAGTGTGAGTGGTGCTGAATTTGACTTGGACAGCTGGACTCTTACTTTAAGCATAGAAAAAAATAGGGATGATCTTCGAATTAATAATTTAAATCTGGATCAAACAGAAATAAGTTGTTTCAGAAAAATTGAAATTACAGGACAATTAAGCAATGTGGGAAACGATAACCAACCCGATTCTTCCGTAACCTTAAACAGTCAAGAACTAGGAATCAACAAGGTGTTTGATTTCTCACTAAATGAGGGAAAATCACAACCCTTCACTCAACTGTTTGAAGTGAGTTCAGTTGTAAAGGCGGGTTCTTATCCGATTACCGCTCGCGCTTACATTGATGGTGATGATTTAAGAGATCAGCAAATATTAGAACTAACGGTTAAAGACTGCTCTTCTGCTACCAAAGCAGCTAATACCACTACTCCTGTTAAGAATATTACTGCTGCTTCAACTACTACTACTACCACTTCAACTGCTACTGCTTCCACTGCTACTTCAGCTGCTAACAACAAACCGGCTGTCACTGGTGCCGCTACAGCCGTTCCTCTCTCTTCTTCCGAGATCGTGAAGACGGTAGAGAAATCTTATACTAAAAGTGATTATCTGGCGGCATTAATGCTGGTAGCGTTAGTATTTGCCATAGTAATGATTATAGTTTTCGCCTTGATCTTGTTAAGGTGAAGTTCGTAGATTTTAAATTAAAAATAACTAATGAGGGAAAAAATGAAAAACCTATACAAAATATTAACTGCATTGTTGATGATGGTTGCAGTAGTTTTAACTGCACAGACCGCCTTAGGAGACAGCAGCTTGAAGATAACTGACGTGTCTCTTAATGGAGAGTCTATTGCTAGTAAAACCATTACCTTGTATCCTTTAAATCCGGAGTACAAGTTTGACATAACTTTAAACAATAATCTTACCCAAAAGATTACCACTCTTAAAGCTTGGATTGAAGACGGAACCGGAGTGCCGGTTACTCCTGCTACTCTCCCCGATGCTTTGATAGCTCCTTCTATCCCTACGGGAACCTCGCCGATCCCTTTCAAATTCCATCTTCCGGACTTAAATGTAGGAGATAACCAATTATTTACACTTAAAGTTGAAGGCGACGACTTTTACCTGAACAAAGTAAGCGATTCTTTCCAGTTTAAAGTAAATGTTACTTATAATCCCGGCAATCCCACTGTCTTTTTCAAGGAAGTCAAAGCCAGCACCCAACCAACTAATTGTTACGATCTTTCCCTAAAAATAGATTTGGTTAATGTCGGCCAAAAAAGTGAAAACGATGTGTTTTTTAGAACATTCCAAAATGGTAAAGAAGTATATGCAACTGGAAAGTATACGGTTGATCCGGGTACACGTACGTTCGAATTCACTCTTCCAAAAAAAGACTTGAGCAACGGCCCTCTTTCCATATCTTTATACTATCGCAGTGAAACATACAGCGATTCCA
Organism: Nanobdellota archaeon; assembly: GCA_038046445.1. Taxonomy (GTDB): domain Archaea; phylum Nanobdellota; class Nanobdellia; order Woesearchaeales; family GW2011-AR9; genus JACRPH01. The sequence goes on from JBBSWE010000051.1 coordinate 11,963, forward strand.
AAGATAATGTTGCCACCGTCACCTTGGACAACTGCATCAGCAATTTCGAGCCTAAGGTAGATGATTCTCTTACTTTGGTGGAAGGAAAATCGCAGCCGTTTGAAATCAACGTAAAAGATGATAAAATAACTCAAACTATAAAGTGGGAATTAAACGGCCAGACCGTGGCTACGGGAGTAAAAAGCTATACTTTTAGTGACAGCGTCATTAAAGAGCATACTTTGAAAGTAACCGCCGGACCTGATTCCAAAACTTGGAAGATAAATGTGATCCTGACGCCTCCGCCAACGTCTGCTTCGTTACAAGTATCTTCTCTGGCTACCATCTCCATCGCTCAGAGCGATTTGGGAAAGACTATTACTAAAACCGTTACTTTAAGCAACCCGGGAACTTTAGGTGCAGTAACCGGCTTGACTTATAGTAGCACGGCTACCACTCTTACGGTTACGGGATTGAAAGACATTCCTGCTCAAGGTTCAATTGATGCTACTTTAAGCATTGCGGTTCCTTCTAGCTTAGCTAGCGGAGAAAGCACTTTAGGCACCTTAACTTTTAAGGCCAATAACAACCTTAGTGCAACTTTGCCGGTTAAAGTAGATTATACCTCTTTGTTAAAGATTACTGACGTAGAATTAAATGGAGACACCGATGGAGAGTTCGCTTTTGATGAAACTAACACCTTTAAAGTTACTGTAGAGAATGATTACACCAACGACTTGGAAGATGTTACCGTTACCATTACCATCAGAGATGTTGATGACGATGACCTAGATGAAGAATCCGAATCCTTCGACTTAGATCAAGGAGACGATGATACTATTAGTGTAACATTCGACTTGAGCAGTGAAGAATTGACTGAAGAGGATTATACGGTGGATATAACCGTAGAAGGAAGAGACGTTGATGATCATAGTATTAAGCAAACTGCTTCCGAAACTCAAACCTTCAGTGTCAGCAGAGATTCACATCAAGTCATCCTTAAAAATGTTGACCTTAGCTCTACCATCTTACAATGCTTGAAACAAACCGATTTGAGAGTAGAAGTAGAGAATGTGGGCAAGAGTAATGAAGATACCGTTGAGATTAAGGTTAAGAATACGGCTTTAGGAATCGACTTAAGCCGAAAAGAGATTAATCTGGACAAATATTCTGGCAGCGATAGCAAGTACGAAACCGCTTTCTCTTTAGAGACAGAAAACGCTAAAGCCGGTACTTACGCTCTTAGTGTAGAAGTTTACGTTGATGGTAGTTTAGAAGACTCTGCTAGCGTAAATTTAGAAGTACGAGATTGCGGTTCAGTAACTTCTGGATCAGGAACTTACAATACTGAGGTGCTAGCAACTCAATTGCAGAAGCAATTGCAGACGAGCTTAGAAGCTAAAGCAGCTAGTTCACAGCAGAATGTAGTTCCGGTAACTGCTAGCGGCTTCCGCGACACTAATACTTACTTGATGTTGCTAGTTGGATTGACGGTACTGTTAGTTTTGGGCATCGTCTTGGGTCTAGCTACTTTCGGCAAGAGAAAGTAAATTTGTTTTTTTATTTTATTTTATTTTTTATAATTTCCTTAAACTCTTCTTCCTTCTTCCAAATCTTATTAAAACGAGAATTAACTTCTTCCTTCAGCCAAGATAATTCGCCATTAAAAAGCAGCTGGCCATCCTCGTAAAGAGGCACCTCTAATAATTCACTCCCACGAATCTCCACCATAATCTTCTTGCTGGCGCTTAAGATACAACTTTTCTTATACAACTTACGCGCTTTCAGCAATAGTTTATTGGCACTTCCTAAATCTCGGCAACAAATATGAAGAATAAAATCTTCCAATCGCAGCCAAATCAAACCTTTTTCTTGGATTTGGAAAAAAGCTTCATCCACTAAACTATGGCTTACTCTTAACCACTCTGTCTGGTTCTTCTTCCCGTTTCCTCGCCACAGATACACTCTTCCAGAACAGCTGGAAGTAGTATAATAATCTGATTTAGAGTTGATCAATTGAATAATGGGAACAATCCTTTCATCAATCTCTCCTTTCTTAGATTTGTCTAACTTGGAAAGGAAGGTTTTTTTATCGTTGTTAAAGTTATCCATAACTTTTAAAAGTAGCGGTAATTTAAAATACTTATTATACGGAAAAATGAGCAAATCAATTTTAAACTTAAACTAAGGAGAAGTAACTATGTCATCTAACCAAAACCCCACTAGATTACCGGAAGGAGCAAGAGTGATCTGTGGAGAAGGAGAGATTTATACTTATTGGGAGCCAAGATTAGGAATAGATATGCCTACAGTGCATTTGGGATTCATGTCTGCTGGAACACCTTGGGATGGTAAATTTCGACGGGAAGTTATCGAATCTTTTTTACAGGAAGCAGGACTGAGAAGCCTAGAAGAATTAGTTCATAAGATGCATCTCCCGGGTTATGGACATATCGCCACTAATGGAGGGGGAATGTTTAGTTCGGAAACTTTGTATGGGATTAGTCTAAGGCGCGATTCTAGAATCTATGAAGCTGAACTAAATTTAGATGAACTTTGTCCTACATTGCGTGGGTAATTCGCTAAAAACTGGAACAAACATTTAAAAATAAACAAGAATAAATCCATTTAAAATACTTTACCAAGGAACAGGCCATTTTTTGGGACGGGGATATTTACTCCTTAATTCTTCTCTCTCCTTACCGCGAATATCTAACATTTCACAAATGCCATTGTACCCCAGAGGTTTACAAGCCCCATCATAAAGCCAGCACAAGGCAAATAATTTCTCTAACTGGTCTTCTGGGGAGTTTGTTGGTCGTTCCAAGCGAGATAATTGGGAATTGTAAATTACCCTCGCGTGCGCCCTTAATAAAGGGTCTAGTAAATTATCGATTGTTTGTGTCATAATCTTCTTCAGAATCGGGTTTGAAATAATCTTTTACCCAACTATAGTTGGGCTTTTAGAACAAAAGGAAGTAGTTTAGCCTCAGCCTTACGTAAGTGTTCTTGATAAGTGGCCCGAGAGAGTTTCATTAGCTGAGCTAGCTTGTCTGTTTCAATCTTTTTAGGGATAGTATAATATCCCTCTTTAATCGCTAATTCTAAAGCTTCTCTTTGCTTTGTGGTAAGCTTAGGTAAGGTTTTTTGAACAAAAAGCTCGGAAACAAAGGTACGACAAATTTTTTTAACTTTCACTTTACCCAAGGATTTAGCTTTTTTAATGAAATTAAGTAACTCTTCTTTTTCCCAAGCCCCTACGTTCCAAACCTCCTTCTCTTTTTGATGAATCACAGGAGTAATTAAAAAGGTCTCTTTGTTGAAATAATAAGCAATGGGCAGTTTTTTAGCTTTAGTGAGGGTGTAAACAATGTTTCCTTTCGTTTCCACTTTTATAATTTGAGGATCTTTCTTTAAAGCAGAAATGAAATTGGTTACTTGACGAGGATCTCCATGAAGATAATGAACATTAGTATAATAAACATGATTATTTTTATGATAAAGACTAAGAAGATAAGTATTATCCACTAAATCAAACTTCTTGGTTTTAGATAGAATAATACATTCATGTTCAATTTCTAAAGACACGACCCACATAGTAAGAAGAATAACAAACTAATATTTAAAGGCAGAGGATAATAAAATATTGAAATGGTGATTATTATTCCCAAGCTTTTATCACCATAATCTTTAAAAACAATAAGATTCTTCTAAAAAAGATGATTAAGAAAACTCTTGCCGGATTAGTTGAGGAAAACCTAGAGCATCAAAGAAGAGTAGCAGAAGCGATAGATAATAAAGTACCAAAGGAAACTGCTCTTGGATCTACCGGTCGCGTTTATCCCGGATGTCGTGATGAGATTTCTGCTTCTTACGGTAATAAAGGCGGCAAATATGCTGGAAATTAATTATCGCAAGTATTAAAAATAGGTTAAGGTTATTCTAATTACATGAGAACAATCCAAAGAATACTTTATCATCCTAAGTCTGGCAAGAAATTCTTAGTCAAAGATTTAGAAGAAGATTTTCACACTCAGTATGGAATAATTTCTGCCAAGGATATTGGTTCAGAAAAAGAGATGCTTTTCAGCAATAAGAAAGAGAAATTCCTTCTTTTCTCGCCAACATTCTCCGATTTATGGGAAAATCTGCTACGTGGGCCGCAAGTGATGATTCAGAAAGACATTGGCTTAATTTTAGCCAAGACCGGAATAAATAAAGATTCTAGAGTAGTAGACGCGGGTGGCGGTTCTGGCTCCTTATGTTTAAGCTTAGCCAATGTCTGTAAAGAAGTTACGGTGTACGAAGTCAATCCAGAACATCACACCATTATCAGCAAGAACGTTAACTTGCTCGGATTCAAGAATCTTACTTTGAAACAGCAAGATGTGTATAAAGGAATTGATGAAAAGGAATTAGATTTAATCACTTTAGACCTCCCCGAACCGTGGAGAGTAACTAAATCCGCTGAAAAAGCGTTAAAGACGGGAGCTTTCTTGATAATCTATCTTCCCAACCTTACTCAAGTACAGCAATTTATCGAATCTACGCATGAATCGAGAATAACTGTAATCGAAACCATAGAATTATTGGAAAGAAAATGGAAGATTGAAGAGAAGATCCTGCGTCCGGAGTTTGAAATGTTAGGACATACGGGGTTTATGGTCTTTTGCCGGAAGTATTAATGAGATTTAATCAATAACATAATTAATGAAAATAAGAATAAAACAAGATGATTAACTTTTCCTTTATCCAAACCCCCGAACAACTACAAGAAACCGCCAAAGAGTGGGAAAAATGTTCGGAACTGGCTATTGATATAGAATGTGAGAATAATTTGCATCATTACGGTGTTTTTATCTCTCTGATTCAAATTTCTTCCCGAAATAAAAATTGGATTATTGACGTATTAAAAGTGGGAGAGAATAAAGAGCATATCCTTCCGCTTAAAAAAATGTTAGAGAACCCCAAAATACAAAAAGTATTTCACGATGTTAGCTTTGATTTCAGGATCTTAAATCTTCAATTTCAAATTCACCCGAAAAATATCTTTGATACTCAACTAGCCGTTCTTCTGCTCGGAAAAGAAACCATGGGGCTAGGGGCATTATTAGAAGAATATTTTCAAGTACAGAAAGAGAAAAAGTTTCAACGGGTAGATTGGTGCAGAAGGCCTTTAACTTCAGAAATGCTTTCTTATGCTGTTAAAGATACGGCTTATCTGCTACAACTAAAAGATAAACTTACGGAAGAACTTCAAGCTAAAAAAAGATTTACTTGGATGGAACAGGAAGCTCAACATCAAGAACTAATGGATTTCACTTACGAAGATCAGCAATATGTTGATCTTTCTGGTGCAAAGAAAATGCCCCCAGAACAGTTAGCTCTACTTCGTACTTTGTTTGATTTACGCGAAAAAACTTCCGAAAAAGTAGATCGACCCAACTTCATGATTATGCGTAATGAAATTTTATTAGATTTAGTAAAGAATCCTCCTAAAGAGATTAACGAATGGCAGAATTTGCGTGGAGTACATCCTATCGTAAAGAAAGAAGCGCAAATCTGGTTAAATATGATTAGAAAAGTCCAAGCCGGCCCGGGAGAAGTATACGCCTTACAAGCTAAAAAATTAAATCCGGCTCAATTTGGATGGAAGGAAGAACTGACGGAATTACGTAAGAAACTAGGAGAGAAATTAAAGATTCGTGGTCATGTGCTGATTAGTAACGACCAGATTATTGAATTAGTGGTAAGTAGAAACTTAAACTGCTTGCGCCCTTGGCAGCAGGAATTAGTTAAAGAAGAGAAAATTATTAAGAATATTGTAAAATAAAATGAGTCACAATATAAGAATAAAAAGAATTGATACTTCTCTTCCCTTACCCGAATACAAAACTAAAGGAGCGGTGGCTTTGGACCTTTCTTCGCGAGAAACTACTATCATCCCTCCTAAAGAGATCAGATACCTTCCTTTGAATGTAGTGATAGAAAACCCTGACAATTGCTTTATTTTGATTGCTCCACGCAGTTCTTTGCACAAGATAGGGATCATGCAAGCTAATGGAATTGGAATTGTTGACCGGGATTTTTGTGGAGAGAAAGATGAATATCATTTTGCTGCCTTCAATTTCACCGATAAGGAAGTTACCATCGAGAAAGGAACGAGAATCGCTCAAATCCTGGCTTTAGAATTCAAACCGATAGAATGGGAAGAAGTAGAATCTATGAACAAGGAAAGTCGGGGCGGTTTTGGAAGTACAGGAAGGAAATAATAAATAGATAAACAATTAACACTATGGAATTAAAGAAAATAAAAATTATCAAATCTGATGAAAGAGGTACAATTTATAATTGTGGAAAGTCTAGTTTTATTTCCAGAAAAAAAGGAACTATTAGTGCCAACCATAAACATGAAGATCTCGAGATTGTTTATTTAGTTAAAGGAGAAGTGGAATTAACCATTGGTAATGAAACTCAAATAGTTAAAGCACCTGTTATGTTCAGAACGGATTCTAACATTTATCATAAATTAGTTGCTCTAACAGATATTGAACTTGTAATCGATAGGGAAGGTGAGTAAAAATTTTCACCTAATCGTTATCTAATTGTATATCCATTCCCTTCCTTCAACACTTCTTTCACCAAACCAATCTTAGTTTCTCCATGAGCATAAACAGTATACAACAAATCTCCTTTGTTTACTTTATCCCCATAATTCTTGACCAAGATGAGGCCTGCTCCTTTATCTTCGGGATTACCAGAAATACGAGCAATCCTAGCAATAATTTCATTGTCCACGCTTACGATCTTGCCACTTTTTGGAGCAAACACCTTGAAGGTAAATTTTCCCGGAGAAACCTTCTTCTCCGCACCTTGAAAGTGGATAATTTGTTCCATCTTAGTTAAGGCTTTCCCACTCTCCAGAATCTCCTTCGCTTTTTTAGCTCCTTCTCCTTTTTTATATTTCCCGGTCATCTCTAATAACAATCCGGCCATGAAAATAGCTTTATTCTTTAAATCAGAGGGAGCTCTAGCCTCGTTCCGAAGCACGGACATCACATTATCAGATTCGAATAACGGACCGATACCATAACCAATGGGATGAGATCCGTCAGTAATCACTACCTTGACTTTCATTCCCAATTTCTTACCCACCACTTCGAACATTTTCTGTAGGTGTTTAGCTTCTTTCAGGTTCTTAGCTTTACAACTTTTTCCCATGGGAATATCAATCAAAACCAGATTAGCAGAAACGGAATGTTTCTTGGCTAAAACAGAAGCTAATAACTGTCCTTCCGCATCGATGGATAAGGGACGTTCTACCTCAATAATTTTGTCGTCAGCTGGAGCCAGATTCATACTGCCACCATGCACAATACAAGCTCCGGTCTTTTTCACTACTTCGATAATCTGGTGTGGAGGTAATTCTACTCTGGCCAGACATTCCATGGTGTCGGCCGTACCGGCAGGAGAAGTAATCGCTCGAGAACTAGTTTTGGGAATAGTAAACCCGGCCGCGGCAATGATAGGAATTACTACCATAGTAGTTCTATTTCCGGGCACTCCGCCAATGCAATTGTGCACGGTTAAAGGAGCAGTACCGGCCATAAATTTATTATATCCCTCCACATAAAAATCATAAACGAAAGAAGTATTCGCTTCAACTTCTTCATTCCTTTTAACAGGAAGTACGGACAAATTTCCATTAATAATTTTTTTAATATCAGAAGAAGTTAACGCATCTAAACACTTTCTTAAGTTTTCTTTTGTAATATACTTGTTTCTTCTAAACGCGCGTTTCATTTCATAGTCCTTAATCTTAAGTTTATTTATTTCGCCCAATTCTGTAGTGGGTAATAAGTTAAGATAAGAAACATTGGGTTTTTCTCTCTCTCCGAATATTTCCCTAGCTTGGGTATAAACATAATAACTTTCTGCTACGTCACTTTCTCTTGTGGGAAACTTTCTCCGGCCTTTCTTAGAAATAGATAAAGAAACTGACATCCCCAAGAGAGATAATAAATACTGCAGATCCGTGCTTAGCTGTTTAGAGGCAGTAACATATATTGCTTCATATCCTCTGCGAACATATCCGTCCCCATTAAACAAGGCCTGCAGGAACTCTAATTGTAATTCTCTACTTAAGTCAAATACAAAGGAAGGAATCTTCTTTTCTAAAGCATTACATCCTGCATCCATCTTCTCTTTAAACAATTGGGCTAGCTGTTTAGAATAAACCGTAACTCTTACTGCAGTAGGATGGGGAATATTTATAGTTGATTCAAATCCAAACACCTTCTTTACATATGATTTGGTTTCTTCGATTAGTTCTTTTTCATGCGAACCAAAATTAAAAAAAATACCTTGTTCGTTAGTAAATCCTTCAGAGACATAATAACCAAGAAGACGCATAAATTCAGGGGTAATATGAAGAGTATCCACTACTTTGAATCTTCCATTTTGAGGCAAGTCAACTTTAATTTCGGTGATTGGTTTAGTCATGTTCTTTATTCCACTCGGGACTATAACATGATCTCCGCATTTCAGAATACTTGCGGGAATGTTGATTATTTTTCCCTTTCGGAGGATAAAAACAGTATGGTCGGGAGTAACTTTTACAGTCCTATTACCAATTAAAGTTATTTCCTGCATTTTGGGAGGAGATTTCACCCGAAAAAAACCTGTAACTGAAACAAACTTTACTATTCCGTCATCCCCAAAAGTAAGTACTTGAATATTTTTGGGATTTTTAGTAAGATATTCAGCTCCATTTTTCCATACGATATCTTTCGCATTACTTTCAAAAGCATTGTCGATGATTTCGCCAATTCCTTTAATTTTAACTTTTGAGCTGTTCTTTATGATTACGGGAGTATCTCCACTTAGACAATGTTTGTCTAAGGTTAGTTTGCCAAACTTAAGTTTATTTCCAGTAAAAACTAAAGCTTTGGTTAAATTGACTGTTTCATCTAAAGTAAAACCGTGGGCAAAATAAGCTGAAACAAAATAAGTTTTCTCTATTTGAGTTAAACGATCATTAGTGATATCATCCGCAATTTCGTACAATTGTTGATAAGACAATTTCTTTCCAAAGAGCTTTTCTCGAATATGATTTACGGATTTAGGTTTACCGGTATACTTTACGTCTATAATATCTCCACTCTTGACACCTAACCTAGATAATACTTCTTCAAATAATCCAATACTTCCTTCCTTCAACTCTTTTTTGCTTTCAGCAAGATCAAGGATACAAACTACTTCCTTATTTCCATGTTTTAATAAAACTCTATCTCCAGAAAAAGCGTCCAAATGTTTAGCATCCGCTTTACGTAATGCTACTACTAACGATCCGCCCGTAGCTAAATCCAAATAGTGAACTTTAAATTTCATCATGCACCTCTTTTGATTAGTATAATGGATGTAAAGAATAGACGTTTATATAGTTTTTTGTTTCGAACGGATTAATGAGAATGAAGTATTTCTTCTGCTTGCTTCAATTGCTCCGGAGTATTGATACCGAGAGCTTCGGATTCTTCCGAAACGGGAACAGTAACCACTTTACGCTGTTGCTTTACGGCCATCTCCACTAAATCAGTTAAGTAGTATTCCTTTTGGGCATTATTAGTCTTCAATTGGGATAAATTTTCTTTCAGCCAAGAACCTTCAAAAACATAAAATCCCGGATTAGATTCCTTAATCTCACGCTGCGCAGGAGTACAATCTTTTTGTTCCACGATACCTAAAATATTTTGGTGAGCATCACGTACAATTCGACCATAAGCCCAGAAGTTGGGATTATTAAAATTAACGGTAAGCATAGCAATAGTAGGATGTTGAGAATGATAGGCTTGAATTAATTTCCTAATGGTATCTGATTGATATAAGGGCATGTCTCCGTAACAAACTAGAACCCCATCCATCTTTTGATCTATTTGGTCACCGGCAGCCATTACCGCATGTCCTGTGCCTAACTGCTGCTCTTGGAATGCATATTTAACTGAACTACCAAAATATTCTTGTACTTTCTCTTTTTTATACCCGACGACCAAGATAATATCTTTAACGCCAGCTTCCCGGACATGGTCTACACTATATTGAATCAAGGGTTTTCCCAATAAGGGAAACATCACTTTAGGCAGAGAATCATCTTTCATTCTGATTCCTTTTCCCGCGGCTAAGATTATGGCTTGCATTTTAATACCCTCATCAGCTTTTAGGAGAGAAAGTTGTTTTTAAAAGTTGTGAATTTTAGAACGAGAGTTACTCAAAAGCAATCTTGGGAGGACTGACGGAAACCACATCTTTTTGGAATAAAGAAACTTCAATTACTTGCGATTTAAATTTTTGTTCGATTTCTTCTAAGAAAATGCGTAAATTATAGGGATCAGACAAGATCAAGCCCATCTCCAAAAATGGATCTCCCACATATTCCGCAATAAAACTTATTTTTGGATTAGAATACAAATAAGATAATAATGAAGAATAAGAAGAACTTTCAACGAAAATGCTATACTGAAATAATCCTAAAGAAGAATAATCTAAAAATAAACTATACTTTTGGATATAATCAGATTTTTCCAAAATTCTTATGCGTTTTGCTACTGCTGGAGCAGTTAAACCTACTTTATTAGATAATTCTACTACTGTTATTCTAGAATTTTTAGAAAGTTTTTCAAGAATAATTTTGTCTAATTTGTCTAAAGAATGAATTAATGGAGGTAGAATAAGTTGCTTCTTATCTTTAAAAAATAATTTTTCCTGAAAGAATTTATTCTTCTTATGAATAGAAAAACGAAATTTTAATAAGAAAAATTCTTTCTTTAACTTTAAGAAATTATCATCCAGATTTTCCAGATTCTTTCCATATATTGATAAACCAAAATTCCACACCCCGCTTAAACGAGCCACCCAGGATACAAAAGGACAGGTTTCAAGATATTGAAAAAATCTTTCTTCATCTTCAACGTTAATTTTAACAAAAACAGCTGCTCCGATTAAACCCAATTTATCAAAATTAATTTCGGTAATGTAACCACAAATTATTTTTTCTCTTTCCAAGCGCTTAATCCTGTAAAGAACTACTTCTCGAGCAGTTCTTACTCTCTTTGCTAAAGTAAGGATAGGTGTACGCGAATCCAGACAAAGTTCAGCTAAGATTTTCTTATCGAGAGCATCTAGTTGCATATTTTACTATAAGTAGTTTATTTACTTTATAAAGTTTGTTATTGTAATATTATTAACAGTTTATTTTATATAAAATAAGTAATGAAGAGTATCGTTTGGGTGTTCTGGAGAAATAAAATGAATAATAATTCCAAAAATATTGAAAGATTTCCCACGCGTTTGGTCTGTTTATTAGTTGCTACGGGAGCAGTAGGAATCGCTTCTATCGTATCAAAAGATCGAGAAATGTCTCATTCTCTTGCCATAAACGAACTTTATCATTTAGTAGAAAATTCGGACAAAAAAGAAGGATTAAGTATTATGGATTGTCTAACTTTGAGAAGATTACTTCCAGAAAGATTTTCTTGGACATTTTATTCGCCGTTTAGATGTCAAGAAAGAGACATCCGATCTTTTTTGAGTAAAAATTATCTGTCCGGTTACCCTTACGGACTTGATTTTAAAGAAAGGGTTGAAGTGTATCAAAGATTGAGGGGATTAAAATGAATAAGTTATATTGGGGTTCTATAGCCGCTATGACTGGAGGAATCATTTTTGGAGTGGGAGGAATCGAAGGAAGTCGTTGTACCAGAGAAGAATATCATCAAAATTTGGCTTGTCCGCAATACTTGGATTTTGATCGTAAAGGCAGAGAAGCCACTTCGGAATATCTGTTTGGAATCGGGATTTGTGGAATCGTGATTGCACTAGGCGGGATTGGATTAGGGTTAGAAGGATTAGAAAATAAAAACAAAAAGTAAACAAAAAAGAAGAATTCTATTCTTCCATGAAATCTTCGGGCTTCTCTTGCAATTCTTCGTTAGTAGCCAGAACTCCGCGCTTTCTCAAGTATTCTCTGGTAATCAAATAGAATACTAATCCCACGGATTTCTTACCCTTATTGTTGCAAGGAATCACTAAATCTACCTTGTTGGAAGTATTGTTAGTATCACATAAAGCGATTACTGGAATTCCCATCCTCGCCGCATCATCCACGGCATTTTTGTCCGGCCACGGATCACAGACGAATAAGATCTTCGGCTCGGTATAAGTTTCTAGATTGGTATTGGTCAAGATACCGGGAGGATACCTTCCCGTAATCACTCTAATTCCAGTAAGCTTGGTTAGAATCTTAAGACCTTTCCAGCCGTTCTCTCTTCTACTGATGATCAAGATGTCTTCTGGATTATAATTGGAAAGCAGAGTAGCCGCCATCCCGATTCTTTCATCGATCTTCTTCAGGTTCAATACGCTCAATCCGTCCGGTCGAGTTTTGTAGATGAAATCAGCCATATACTTGCTTTTGAACTTAGTTCCAATGTGGATACCGGATTTAAGGTATTCATTGGAATCAATCAATAACGATTCCTGTTGTTCAGCACTCAT
>JBBSWE010000052.1:0-8320 GCA_038046445.1 Nanobdellota archaeon
TTGGCGGCGTGTTGTTTGTGCGCGCGGCGCAGCTGTGGATGATTAAAGAAGAATTTATATTTGTGCTTGTTTTTCTAATTGAAATATGGAAATAGGATGGGTTGACACAGCAAACCAAATTCATAACAGTTGGTATAGAGATACTGCCGTGGGATTATTCTTCCAGCCTAGCGGAAGGTTCTACGGATTAATTATTCCCAGCAAGTATAAATTAAAGATTCGGGAGAAATTGTCCTGCTTTGAGGATTCTATCGTAATCGGAAACTTACAAGCTTATCTCGTTTATCTTTGTTGCATCAATTTAAACTTTAATCTTGAGATAGGAAAGACATTTCTTTGTTCTGATTTTCAGCCGATAAATGCATATCATAAATACCTTCAAAAGTGTTTTAGTTCTCATGGAAAGATGGATTTGTTTTATCAGATCAAATTTGTACAAAAACCAAAGGAGATAAAATCTGAAGCTCATCCCAAAGTAAAAAAGCTCTATAAAAGGAGAAGGAATCCCAATTATACCTTTGGTGCTAGTGATTACGAAGAATTTATCGATTACTTTAATGCTCAAAGCATCAAAAGAAAAGGTGGAAAGGGTTAGGATTGCTCCTCAGAGCCTACTAATGCTACTTCGGTCGAGCCTATAATAGCAATACGGCAGGTACCCTCTCTAAAGTTAGAAATGCATTCAATCTTATAATACTTTCGGGTGAAATCTATTTATTTTCTAATAAACTTCCTAATTTCTTTAATCAATCTTTGAGTATGTACTCTCTTCTTGAATCCATGATCTGCTCCTTTAATTATCAATAATTTCTTTGGTTGTTTAATCAATCGGAACAACTCTTTTGGTTCAGAAACGGGAATGGCATCCTTTTCTCCATGTGCAATTAGAACCGGACGATGAAATTTTCTTAAAGATCCCGGCAGATCTAACTTAAAAAATTCGTCGTAGAAAGCTTTCTTTAATCTCTTGTTATTCACCCAAGAACCTTTCCTTTTGTAAACAATATGTCCTTTCTTCCAGAAATCATACACTTGTTGGTCATTAAAATCATACTTAACTGCTTGGTTAAGATGACATACTTCTCCTAATAAAATTAATTTGTTAATTCTTTTATCCTTGTAAGCATAAAGAGCAGCATCAATCGCTCCGGTAGAATGTCCGATAAGAATTAATCTCTTGAACTTAAAATTTTTCTTCAAGAAATCAATTGCATATTTCACTTCTTTAACTTCTTGACTCATCAATTTATTTTCAAACTTACCTTGAGAAGTGTTCGTTCCAGAGAATTCAAAACGCATACAAAGATATTCTAATTTGGTTAAGGGTGTACATATTCTTTTTGCCGTGCCAAACATCGTTCCCGGAAAGCCGTGCAAGAATAATACTGCCGTATCATACTTCCTAGGAATATGCACAAAACTCTTTAAAGTAAGTCCTTGATTGTTCTTTAATGAGATGGGTTTAAGCATGTCCTAAGGATTCTTTAAGGATATAAAAATATTCTCTTCTAAGTATATGCCTTATATAGTGTCACTTTCGAGTACTAAATAACCAAAACCTTTATAAATAAAGACTTATTTAAGATAGTCATCAACAAGTTATGATAACATAATTGTTTAAGCAAAAGGGGTTCTAATGTGTTTAAGAGGATAGGTGAATATAACACTCACTCAAGCGGAGGAACCTAATATGATCGTACAAAAAGATTTTTTGAACAAACTAAAAGACTTCGGTCTAAACTCTTACGAGAGTAAATTGTGGATTGCTTTGTTATCCAGAGGAGTATCTACGGCAGGAGAATTGTCTGACATTTCTAATGTTCCTCGTTCTAGAGCTTATGATGTTCTTGAATCTTTAGAGAAGAAAGGTTTCATCGTAGTTAAAATTGGTAAGCCTATCAAATATTTAGCTGTTCCACCTACCGAAGTAGTGGAAAGAGTTAAAAAGAAGGTTTCGGAAGAAGCGGATGAGAGAAATAAGGTCTTATCTGGTTTGAAAGATTCTGACGTTTTAAACGAATTAAATACTTTACATACGGAAGGAATCAAGTTAGTTGATCCTACCGACCGCTCTGGCGCTTTTAGAGGAAGAGATAAGGCTTATGAACATCTAGGCACTCAAATAAAAAATGCTCAGAAAAGTATCACTTTAATGACTTCTAAAGAAGGATTGGAAAGAAAGTATGAAATTCTTGGTCCCGCTTTGAAGAAAGCCGCTAAGGCTGGTGTGGACGTAAAGATTTCTGTTCCTTCTACCGCGAATAAAGAATTAATGAAAGAAATTTCCAAATTTGCTACTATTAAAACCGGCAAAGATAAAAATGACGCTCGTTTCATGCTGGTAGACAATACTCACTTAACCTTATTCTTAACCGATGACGTTAAGGTGCATAAGAGTTATGATTGTGCAGTGTGGGTAGAAGCTCCTTTATTCGTCAATTACTTCAACAGCTTGTTTGAACAAAGCTGGAAGTAAATAGTTTTTATATTACTTATTTTTTGAGGAGGTAAATAAAATGGATATTACAGATGCAATTTCAACTGAAGAGATGAGAACAAAATTACGGAATCTTAAAACTTATCTGCCTGGCAGAGATCAATTTACTTATGATTTTTGGGTTTATTTAGGTGAAAGATTAAGAAACCCACAGATAAATCCAATGGGATTTAATATGACTGCTCAACTGGTTCTTTATGATTTACAAACAGGAGTGGATGGATTTACTGGAAAGCCAGTCCCACATTCTCTTAGCGGGATGCCACCATGTATGTATGTGGTGATGGAAATGAATATCCCTAAAATAGCTAGAGCAGTATGTCCCCCTGATTTCGCAGAGGCAGTACAAAAAGTTTATGATGATGTGCATAAGGGATAATATGCTTTTTTATAACAAATAAAAATGAAAACTACCATTTGTGCTTTGGTTGCCGTTACGGCACGGTTATGGTTTAGATCTTCATGAATATTTACGGCACCTACCTTATGTTGGTATTCTTAAGTCAGGAGTACCAAAGTAAGATTTATTAAGCTTGATTCTTTTCTTCTTCTCATGTCTGAATTAAAGCAGGTTATCTTGATAAGGCAAGATCTTAACCTTCCTAAAGGGAAAGCTTGCGCACAGTGCGCTCACGCCAGCGTAGAAGCAGTGTTCCATTCTGATAAGAAGTTAGTCAAAGCATGGCATGAACAGGGGATGGCTAAGATTGTATTGAAAGTCAAGGATGAGAAAGAATTGTTGAAATACTTCCAGCAAGCCAAAGAGGAAGGTCTGGCCGTTTCTTTGATTACTGATGCTGGAAGAACGGTAGTCGCACCCGGAACCAGAACTTGTGCCGCCATCGGGCCGGATGAGGAAGAAGAGATAGATAAGATTACTGGGAAGCTTTCTTTACTTTAAACCTAACAAGTCATGAGTATGATAAACTTTAATCTTATTCTGTTTTTCTTTCAAAGCTTTATCATTGGACCAAATGGCGCAGTTTATTTTAAGTGCCGAAGCGAAGTAGGCCAGATCATCCGGATCGGGACAAAGCAGTTCTGCTTCTTTGACAAAGGGGATTAATTCTTCTAGCGGGATTAGGGTTACTCTGCGAGTAAATATCTCTAAAAGAGCCTCGAATTTTTCTGGAGTTCTTTCCGTTTTCTTTAAGATTTCTTCTTTGTGTTTTTCAAGCTCAATAAAGATGTGTTCCGGGATGAATAAATGCAAGTCTCTGCGAAATAATAAGTCAGAGCTAAGGCTATCCTTAATCAACGCAGCAAATAAAACATTAGCGTCAACAATTAGATCCATTTTTATTTGGCTTTCTCTCTTAAGCGTTTGCTAAGAGCTTTGCTGACTTCTTTTCCTAAACGCAAGGCATCTCCTTCGGTTAAGGTGCTCTTTTCTTTGAACTTCTTCAAAAATTCCATATCTTCTAACCTTTGTATAAAAGATTGCCGAGCTATTTCCGACCAATTCATCTCCGGGAAGGCGTCCATTCTGTGTTTCAACTCTTCCGGTACGGCTAAAGTCATAGTTACCATATTCGTTCCTCCCTTATTTTATGTTTAAAACAGTATAATATGTGCCAATATATAAATCTTTTGCCGGAAAAATGAAGGCGGTGCGATTTGAAAGAAAGAGGAGTTTTGTTTTGAAAAATTGATGAAACTTTAGTATCTTTGCCAAACCTCACAACCGAACAAAAACCTTTATAAATAATCTTCGGATTTAGCTTAAAGAAACAAACGAAAAGAGATACAACATGAAAATTCCTAAATCTATCAAAAGGTTTTGTAAAACTTGTAAGAAGCATACTGAACATAAAATTGCCGCTAATAAGAGAAAGAATGCTAGTTCTTTGAGCCGAGGTTCAAAAGTCAGAGCTAGACTGCGCGGTCAGGCTAGAGGAGTAGGAAACTTGGGCCGTTATTCCAAGCCCGCGGTAACCAAATTCAAGCGTTCCGGTGCTAAAGGTACTAAGAAAACTGATTTCCGTTTTACTTGTGTGGTCTGTAAAAAAGCTTCCTGCCAATCGCACGGAATACGTTTAAAGAAAGTGGAGTTTGTCTAAAATGTTAGAACAGCCTAAAAGCAAATTTATTAAAGTGAGATGCTCTAAATGTAAGAATGAGCAGGTTATTTTCGGAAATGCCAGCGAAGTAGTGCATTGTTTGGTGTGTAACAAAGAGTTAGCTTATCCTACCGGTGGAAAGTCTAGAATTTCGGCCAGAGTGTTAGAGATTTTAGGATAAGTTTTAGGGTTTGGTTCCTGAGCGACATTTTCTACTCTACCTTTCTCCCGCAAACATTTATAAATATAGTCCATAATTACTTTTTATGATGTTATACCGACGTACCGGAACTCCGGAAGTGGACGAGATTATCTTATGTAAGGTAACTAAATTATATCCCAATTCCGTGTTCGTGGACATTCAAGAATATCCGGGAAAAGTAGGGATGGTCTATATTTCGGAAGTGGCTCCGGGAAGAATCCGTAACCTAAGGGATTATGTGGATTTAGATCGTCAGATTGTATGTAAGGTCATCCGTGTGGACCAAGCTACCGGTAATATCGACTTATCTCTGCGCCGGGTCAATTCTACTCAACGAGCAGAGAAATTAGAAGAATTGAAACAGGAATTGAAAGCAGAAACCTTGTTTAAAGGAGTATGTGAAAAATTAAAAAAACCCTTACAGGAAACTTATAATAACGTGGTTAAGAAGATTTTTGTAGAATATTCTCACCTTTACTTATGCTTCCGAGACTTAGCTTCCGGCGCAGCCGATCTGGAAAAGTTAGGAGTGGAGAAAGATTTTGCCCAGGAGTTAACGACTACGGTTCTAGAAAAATTCAAACCGCCCAAAATTTATATTAACGGAGAAATAACTTTACAAAGTTATGCTTCTAACGGGGTAGAGAAAGTAAAAAACGTTCTGTTAGAAATTCAAAAAACATCTTCCTCCATTACTTTAACTTATCTTGGCGGAGGACGCTATAAATTTGTAATTGAAGATGTAGATTACAAGCCGGCGGAAAGGAACTTGGCCAAAATTCAAGAATTGGTGGAAAAATTTGTCGATAAGTTATCTACTTCAACTTTACAACGCGAAAAGAGCGAATAAAATGGTGGAACATATCCATAAATGCCCTCAATGTTCTCGTTATACTTTAGAGGAAACCTGTCCGGTCTGTAAGGTGGCTACCCTCATCCCTCGTCCGCCTAAATTCTCTTCGGAGGATAAGTATGCTAAAATGAAGCGGGAGATGAAGAAACCAGAGTTTGCGAAGAAGGGGTTATATTAAGTATTGTTATCGCACTGATATATTTTGCATATCCCCAAGTTTTATTAACTGCTAAGCTAAGGTTTAGCTGTGCCTCAATCAACACCTTTAAAGCAGGAGTTGTTCTCTAGAGTGCCCGCTCCATTTCATTCGCAACCTTCTTTTTTAACTTTGATAGAACTGATTCAGCAGCAGGAATTGCAGAGTAAAGAACATCTGCATCACTTTTTGGAGCAAAGCGTTAGCTCTTTAGAGAAACAGGTAAATCGGAGCAAGAATGCGGCTTTCCAGGCCAAGATCTTAAAAGACCAAATCCAGCAGCTGGAAGCACTGAAGAAGTGCCAAGAATTAACCCGAAGATTTTTAGTTTAAATGGCGGTAAGTTTTATATATCTCTCTTCTTTCTACAAGGATATGGAAAAGAGGCTGACTTCTTTTGATGGAATGAAGATACATTATACTTACTCTAAAGGTAAGCTTCCGCTGTGTTTAGTATTTCTTCATGGAGTAGGCGGAAACTGGACCGTCTGGAAAAAGGAAGTAGAATTCTTTCAAAAGAAAGGTTTTGGAACTTTGGCCATAGATATGCGTGGTCATGGTTTTTCTGATGCTCCTAATGATTTCGAAAAATATCAAATGACTAATTTCTCCAAAGACATATATGCCATATTACAAAAGGAAAAAGTAAGTAATTTTGCTTTAGTGGGACATAGTTTAGGAGGAGCAGTAGCAATAAATTATTGTGTTAATTTCAAGAAAAAAATGCCCTCGGCTTTAGTTTTAGTGGAATCCGCTTGTCTTTATCCTTTCAATCATAATACCTTGCTTAATCGGGGACCTTATGTTAACCACTTACTTCGTTTCATTTCGGAGCACAAATTAACTCGAGAAAAAAGTTTTTTCCACTTTAAGGATGTAGATTTATCTACGCAAGGAATAAAATATAACTTTAATATAATTTCACATCTATTGCACTTTACTCCTTTGCGCACCATAGTTAAATCTCTGGACAACGTGGAAAAATATGTTTTTAAAAATAAGCAAAAAATTCAAGATACTTTGCGTGATTTAAAGATCCCGGTATTAATCATTGCCGGTGATAAGGATCCAGTGGTTCCTCCCCAATTCTCTTTGATCATGAAACGGCTGATGAAAGGTTCGCAACTGAATGTGTTAAGGGACGAACATCATTTGGTTATTATGGAAAAATCAGAAGAAGTGTCCAACATCATGCACAATTTCTTCATGAATAATCTGTATGACTTACTTTTTATCTAGTCTAACTTTAATTAATTATCATCTAATTAATTATTAATCTTATTACCACTTATTTATTATTATCTCGTTATTTCTGTACAGAATAAATATTCTTACATTTATTATCGTCCTGTCGGAATAAGGGATGTTCAAAAGGATAAAGGTTTATTTTTGGCTCTAAAGTTTTGTTTTTGGTATAAGATTCGCGATAATCAGGATTGACCCGCAGCAGTTCTTTCAAAATGCTTTGATAATACTGTTTTTTCATTTTTTCTTGTGGTTTATACTTCCCTTTTAATTCCACATGCACTTGAAATTGAGCAGTATGCTGATGATCATACTTTTTTTCCATTTTAAAACGGTTAGTGATTTTAGCTAACTCTTTGTTGCATAATATTCCTCCCTGAATCTGGTCCGGGAAGACGTTAGCTCCGTCAAAGCTTAAGGTGCCGTCGCTTCTTCCGAAGATGCATAAAAAGGGTAAATGCAATAATTCATCTACCTTCCCTCCTTTTTTAGCGAAGTCATTGACAAAATGCGGATAGTATTTTTCCAGAATGCGAATTAGCTCGGTATAACTAAATTTTCTTCCTTCATCATGCATATTATACTTCACCTTAGTTAAGGCTGCTTCTGGATCAAGCAAAGTTATCTCTATCTCTCTTTTTCCTTCTCCATTCGGTACTTCCCGAATGTAATGTACACTGGAATTATATTGGAAAATCATGGGCAGATCGTCCTTACCGAACAGTTCGCAGCGCAATTTTTCGTTTTTGTAAGCTAATTCTCTGATGAAGAAACACAAGGGAGTTTCAAAGCCGATGCCAATATCGATGTCTGAACAACCATAAGATGAAATTATTTTTGCTTCGGGTCGGAGCAGTTTTCGCACGTAATAAACCCATTCAATAGGTACACCTTCTCCTCCCGTAACCAAATCAATTTTATAATCCTTCCAATTAATTTCTTCTTTATAATCGTCGAGCATGTTCTTGATGAAAGGAGGATAGCCACCAATCAAATAATTTTTATCTTTTCCGAACATACGGAAAGTTTCGATAACTTTAGCGGGATTGGTATCAGTATTCTTTACCAAAGCTACTCGTTCCATCAATTCACAGAATTTAATTCCAGTAGCCCAGGGACCGGTAGACCAAGCACTGATAACAATAAAATTCTTTTTATCTCCTTCAAAAATATAATTATATTCAAAAGTTACCGCTTTAGAAAGCAGTTCTTCTTCGCGAAAATCGTGAATCCAGTTGGTAGCTTTCCCGGAAGTTCCGCCGCTTTC
>JBBSWE010000053.1:0-2322 GCA_038046445.1 Nanobdellota archaeon
GGCGAGTTGCCGATTAAAGATTATGGTATTAATCAAAAATTTATAGAAAGCCTGAAAACAGTTGTTCCTGCGCCGCGAGCAAATACTTATGTTCTAAACGTCGTTAGTTTGGAAGTTACGGATGGAAAGGTTACACTACACACCAATTATAGCAATATGCGCAGCCTGTTTGCTTTACGCCGCTGGATTCCTGAACTAAGCGAAGATTCTCCTGAAAGGGCATTAATATTGCAAAATGTACTTCCCATAGGTGGCGAGATGATGCTAGAAAGCATTGATGGTAAAATTCTGATTGAAGAAAGAGGTAAAGTAGAGGTTTCCGGTAAATACAACCCTGCTCCTGCTGGCGGCTGTGAAACTCGCAACTGGAAAGTTTTTCCTGAGCCTTTCCGCAGTATAAAAGGAGAAGCATGGGAAGAAACGGGGCTGCTTCCAGGAGATTATTCTCCAGTTGGGTTAATTGGAGTAGCAAGAGACTTTACTGATGGATATAATCCTACTTTTGTATATCATGCTGTCGTCAAATTACCTTTAGCGGAAATTATCGCCAAAGCAGATAGCATCGCTCCAGAAGCGGGTGAGCATCAAAGGTTGTTTGGAGTAGAAACCACCGCATCGAAATTGCTAGACTTCTGCACAGAAAATGTCCAGAAAATTGTGGGGAATGGATTAGGAGGAATTATTGTTTTCGGGGGATATAAGTTTGGAGATTCATGGGTTCAAGAAGCAATTCAAGAATTAGAAAGACATGATTGGGAAATTAATGATTATGGCAAGAGATTTCCGAAATAATGAAACATGTTTTACTCTAATATTGTGTTTGATTTAGACGGAACTTTAGATAATCAGATGCCGAGTTATACTGCTGCTTTTGTCAGAGTATGCTGTGAATTTGGCCTCCCAGAGGAAGGTGTTGCTCAATATTATTGTCAATCAGGTGGAACCCCGCTTAAACAGCAATTTACCCAAATTCTGTCTAGAAGTAATATTCCTATAGATATAAATCGATGTTACAACCGGTTCTGGGAATCGATAGAAGAAAAAGCCAATCCCTTTGATGAAACCATTTCTCTGGTTAATTTATTGCATCAGCAACAACGTCATTTGTATATCACCACCGGTTCTAAAACTGAAGGTGCTAAAAGAAGATTAACCCAAATTGGTCTTATCTCTTGTTTTGAAATGGTTTTAGGCCAAAGTGAAAATATAGACAAAGGATTAAAACAGTTGCAATCATTCAAAGAAAGTTCGGGAGATAATGATTGGGAGAAAAAAGCGCTTTACTTGGGTGATGGAACAATGGATATGGTGTTTGCAAAGGAATTTGGCATAATACCTGTTGGAATAACACATACGGTCTCATCAGATCTTCTACGACAGGCAGGTGCAGAATATACTCTTAATTCTTTAGGAGAGCTTATTACTTTGCTGCATAAATTAGAGGATGAAAATTAGTTTGAATTTTAATATTATTTCCGATTCCTACCCTATCCTTTTCAAGAATCCATCACGACAATGAGAAATAAACAGCTTGTTGTAACTCTTGTCAATCTCAAAGTGTGAATTCTCTTTTAAGAAGAGGTCTACCGCTTCTGCTGGACTATTATTAACATAACTATTATTAGTATAATTTACATCAGTAGCTCCAGATTTAGCCAGATCTGAAGAAACTGTATCAAAAACTACAATATAACTTCCAATTGGAACTAGAGACCAGTATTTCCTTAATTCCTGTAAAACATGATCGCGGGTATGATTAGAATCCAAGCTAATAAGAACCGTTTCATGCAGCTTTATCTTACTTTTAATTAAATTTACAATTTCTTCTGAAATGGAGCTACCTTCAATTAATTCTATCCTGTCAAAGAAAGGATGTTTCTCTATTACTTCACGATTGTGCTTGCGAATATCAATGTCAACTCCGATTACTCTACCTTTACCCAGCAATTCCAACATAGAAGAATAGAAAATAGCGCTTCCACCATGAGCGATACCGATATCTAAGATTACGTCTGGTCTGACTTTAAAGATAAGTTCTTGCATTAATAAAATATCTTCTGGAGATTGAATAATAGGTATGCCAAACCATTCGCATTCGTACTGCAACTTGTTTTTTGCCATTAAGCTTATCCATTGAGAACCAAGCTTAGTCAACTGCTCATAGTCTTTTTTATCTTCTGGAACGGACAAAACGTATTTTTTTAACGAAGTTTGTGGAAAATTTCTCATATTTGACACCTCTTAAAGTAAAGTTGTTTTGCGATTGTGGTTTTATAAAGATTGTGTAATAAAAGAACACATATGTTTTCAATTAACTTCGCA
>JBBSWE010000054.1:0-2194 GCA_038046445.1 Nanobdellota archaeon
TTAGACAGTTATGTCACCAAAGACGGAGCGATTTTCTTTCCGCAAGGAATTAGAGTGAAAGAATTTGCGGCCTTAAGCCAAGCTACTGCCGCTGGTGGAAATACTCCTGCTGAAACCCTACCTAAAACGGACAAGCCGGTAGTGGACTTGTATGTGATGAGTTTCTGCCCGTATGGAAACAAAGCTGAAGAAACCATGTACCCGGTTTATACTGCTTTGAAAGATAAGGTTACTTGGAACATCCATTATATTGTGGGGGTTTCTGGAACGACTGTACAATCTTTACACGGACAGCCGGAAGCGGACCAGAACGAAAGAGAAGTATGTGTAAAAGCAAATTACGGCCTAGATGCTTTCTGGAAATTTGTCAGTTACGTCAACCAGAATTGTGGAAGTAATGGCGCTTGTTGGAAAGATGCGGCTACTAAGAACGGAATTGACGCGGCTAAAATTGAAAGTTGTGTTGCTGCCAAAGGATTGGAATACATGAAAGCAGAAGCGGCAGCGGCGGATAAAGCCGGAGCTCAAGGTTCGCCCACTTTAATCATCAATGGTGTACAGACCAGCAGTGTCTATAAGTACGGACAACCTAATGAGTACTTAAAAGCTATCTGTGGCGCCTTTACCACTGCTCCAACAGAATGTGCTAAAGTGATTGATGCTACAGCTGCAGCAGCTAGCGCTTCCGCTCAAGGCGGCAGTTGCGGAGGATAAGCCTCTTTTTTATTTTTTATTTCTAAACATTTATTCTAAAAAGCCCAAATATAGTAGATTCTGTTGATTATGATAAATTGTTATGTCTTTAAGAGGATTATTTATAGACAGAATTTACTATTAGATAATTCTGACTAATGTAATCCAATTATCAGAATTATCTATATAATCACCTAACTGCACTTAGAGTAATGGGGTCACTAAGATAATATTTACCTTCTGTTTTCTCCAAAAAACCATAATCTAAAAGTTCAATTAAATAAGAATTAAGTTGGCTGTCCGAAAATTTTGCTTTTTCTTTACGCATAGCCAATTTTATCGCATTCCAAGTCTCGTTACCTTTTGCAACTGTTTTGAGCACTTGAAGATACTTTTCCTTTGCTTTCCGGTTCTGGAGGAAAGAGTTCAATTCTCTTCTTACCATCTCTTTTCCTTCTTCTTTGGTCTTAATTAAAGCACTTTTGTGAGATAATCCTTTATACCTTAACCATCCATAATTAGTCAACCAGCCAATTACACCATCTAAATTTTCAATCGTTTCTTGAAGCTCTTCAAAAGATAAATTCTTATTCAACTGTTTAATTCCTTCTTGAATAAAAGTGGCACTTTCTTCTTCTTTTAATCTTTTTGAATCAATTTCTAAGTAAGCTCGTCCAAACAAAGGGGCATCGTAATCTTTTTTCCCTAAAAACTTATCAATGAGCCCCATTTCTGATCCGGTTAAGACTAACTTGATACTCTTATAATTATCAAAAATGCTGGCGAGCAGATAATCAAACTTTATTTCTTTGAGTAATTGTATTTCATCAAATGCTAAAATCAGCTTTTTCTTTTTTTTGTTGAGCTCCTCATCTAATTTTTCAAAGAATATTCCAGATATGTTTTCTTTGCTGAAAAGTAATTCTATCGAAACATCTTTGTATCCAAGTTCTAAGCCAGCAATACTTTTAACTATTCTTTGGAGAAGTGGCTCTTCTATTTTATCTCTAATCTTTTCAACTAAAAACTTAATGAACCCCATTTTATCTAAATAGGGGCTTTCTCTAACATCTATCTTGACATAATCTATTTTAGACTCTTTTAAAGCCACATTCAAAAGTGAGGTCTTGCCCGTTCTTCGAAGCCCTTTGATGACTATCATTCTTGTGAGGGGATCCTCCATAGCATTTATTAGAGTTGAAAGAGCATAATCTACACCAAATAAGTCTTTTCGTTCTGTTTTTGGTAATGGATCAAAGTACATGGTTTGTTAGAAAGTAACCTCATTTATAAACCTTACTAGTAGTAGCTACTAGTTAAGTAGTAGTAACTACTTGTTGGAAGAGTGGGGTACTTCCGTTTTACTAACGGGGGGGGGGTAACGCAAGTTTAAAAATCAGAACATATTATTCTCTTTAAAACAACATAAAATAATACAAAGAGGGAATAACAATGAAATTTTTAACAGGATTGATTATTTTAGGATTAATGATAATCTTAT
>JBBSWE010000055.1:0-2273 GCA_038046445.1 Nanobdellota archaeon
GGATTGTTCAAAGTGGAAGAGTTCCATTACAGCCAGAAAGGTAGAGAAGTCAACCATTACAAGTTAGCTAATAAGTACATTATCATCGCTCCGCATAAAGTTTCTGGGTTGAGAGAGAAGTTGAGAGGGATATTGCCAGTAGCTTTAATTATAACTGGGATTGGGTTGGTGATTGGATTGATTAATAGCTCTTCGCAGATGTTTAGTTCGGCGGTTAAAACTTCTGCTTTGGAAGACACTGCACTTAAAGCAGCTCCATCAGTACAGAAATGCATCACTACTTCTGCACCGGTTTCTTCTAACCCGTGGTTATGGTTTATTATTGGCGGAATAAGTGCAATTGTGGTTTATGTGATAATCACTTTGGTTCGGGAAAAGTTTAAAAAGAATAACTTCGACTCAAGTTAAAGTTATAGAAAGTTAGTTATATAACCCAACCAAAAGAGGTAATCAAAATGAGAAAAATAATCATTAGTGTTTTGACCATGGCCGTATTGTTACTGGTTATAACTGGATGTACAGAACCTGTAGTTTACGGAAACAATGTTGTTGAATCTGGAAAAGCAGTTTGTGGAAACAATATGGTTGAATCTGGAGAAGGCTGTGATAATTCACAATGCCAAGCAGGAACCACTTGCGAAAACTGCAAATGTCAACTATTGCCACAACCACCAGCACTACCGGAGGAATAAAAAATGAAAAAAATTGCAATATTATTAGGAGTCATGCTTTTGTGTTCGACTTTTGTGTTAGCAGCGTTTGCAACTGTTGAATATTTAGGGGCATCGGGTGACTATAAAGTTACATATCAACAAACAATTTTAAAAGGTTGGAACCTGTTACCTGCTAATCAGGGCGCATGGTCGATTGCAGGCGATACTTCGGAAACCAAAGTGTTACCAAAAATCAAAGCTTATTATATGTATCTCCCATTACAAAATAAATATGTAAATGCTCTGGGTGGTTTCAATGATCAAGATTTCAAATTAGTACAATCAAATCAACAATACTTACAATCCTCTGCAGGATGGTATTATATGGCTGATACTATTGTTCTAAGTTACATAGCAGAAGATGGCGGGGGAATGCCCAAACTTTATCGGGGTTGGAACTTATTGACTATTGGGCCATCATTGTCTGTATTAAATCCCAAGGTTAAAGTAAACAATCATTTTCCATATGGTGACTGTAAATTTGAGAAACTTTTTATGTGGGATTCCCAAGCTCAAAAATGGAGCGAGAAGAATGTTGGCATGCCCAAGGTTGAAGATGCATTGGATGAGCTAGCAGATTCTGATGCTATTGGTGCGGGGATTGCAATTAAAGTAAAAGACTCCTGCCAATTAGGAACCGGTTCTGAAGCAATAACTGCACCACCAGCTTTGCCAAATTAATTTTTTTTCTAATTTTGTAACAACGATAACTTCAATCCCACTTAAACCTATCAATAAATATTTAAACCAATAATTCTTCTATACTCAAAATGTCCAAATCTAACTTTCTATTGGTTGACCTGAACGAGCCCAAAGTAAAGAAACTAGCTGAAACTATTATAGAGAAATGCGTTAATTAGATTACATTACTAACGCATTTCTAATATGGATAAGTACCGAAATTATTTTATCATAATCAACGCACTTATCCATACTTCAGAGACTTCTAGAAAAATTCTGAATCATTTAGCTGAGAAAGAGGATTCTGAACAGAATATTGCTCAAGTTTTAGGAATACCGATTTCTACAGTTCATTATCACCTGCAGAAATTGCAGGAAGCGGGATTAGTTAAAGTAGAAGAGTTCCATTACAGCCCTAAAGGCAGGGAAGTCAATCATTACAAGCTGGCTAATAAGTATATTATCATTACTCCGCATAAAGTTTCCGGGTTGAGAGAGAAGTTGAAGAGGATTCTGCCGGTAGGGCTTATTGTTTTGGGAATTTCCGGAATAATCGCTGTGGTTCAATCCTTATCCCGAAATGTAACTCTGGCTGCTTCTTCCAAAGCAGCAGATACTGCCGAAGGTATGCTTAAGGCTGCTCCTTTAGTTACTGAAGCTACTCCAGGAATAGGTCGCCTTCCTACTTTTTGGGAATATGCTGCCTGGTGGTTCTTGATCGGAGGAATTGCTGCCATATTAATCTACATCATCTACATTCTGATTAAGAAATGGATTGAGGGTAGAAAAGATTAATATTCCATCAATCAAGGAATAATTAAATAAAACAAGAAAGCTCCCTTCGGTCGCTAAAAACTGAGTTCACATTTTAATTTCTTT
>JBBSWE010000056.1:0-1991 GCA_038046445.1 Nanobdellota archaeon
GTGGTGAACGTTGTGTAAGTGGAAAATGTGTTTCGATTTATAAAAAAGCAGAAGTGCCCGGTGTAAGTGGAAAAAATAATGGTGTTGGGGTTGATACCGGCAGTACCGGAGCAGTTTTCACCGGAGACATAAAAGGATTTACTCCAGAAGCAAGAATAGTATGGAACCAGTTAGATCCAGCAACGCAAAAATCGATTATTGATATGGGAAAGAGTTTGAAGGAGATTGAGAATATATTTGTTGGATGCAAAGGACCAGGGGCAGGAGGATGTGTGGGGGATGTGATAAATCAATATAGCAGCCCCGAAACACCAACAGACTTACCTGTATCACCCGGACAATTCAGTTAAACAGATTAAGAAGTACAATTTTTTGGCAGATTGCAAACTTTTTCTCCACTAGTTATCGCTTTACAACAGGAATCTTGCGGACAATCTGTATCCGTATCACAAAAAATAGTACAATAAGTTTCTGCAAAAGAAAGAGTAGTATGAGCTATGCAAATATCAACTAAGTTATAATCACAATCAGAATAAGCAGGACAAGAATCATTCTGTTTTGAAAAACCAAAACAACTAAATGTTCCTTTAGATTTAATAAATCCACATTGATAACCAAAAGAAGAACAATCTGTATTTTTAATCAAATTAAGTTCCGAATCACAAAAGCTTAGTTCGTTTCCATTGCATCTAGGAGTATATGTACTTGAATCACATTTTTTGTTAGTTGGACACAATGGAGGATAAGTATTATCTTTTGAATTTGGATAACATTGTTTTTTGTTTTCTTTATTTAATACTTTTACATCAACACAAATATACCCCATAGGACATTCAAGATTAGAACAATTTTTCCCACATATTATTTCTTGCTTTGCATATTTAGAACCAGTATAAGATGTTAAACAAAGATCCTTCCCACTTCCATCACCACACTGATAATCTCCCTCGCAAGGTTGACACAGCGACTTACACTCTCCACAATCTAAAGAACAATTACTGCAGTTCTCGCCTTCTTCACAGACGTTATTACCGCAACCAACCACTTCAGGAGAAACATCTCCACTAAAGATATCTTCATGAAAAGCACACACACCATACTTCTTACCTTCTTCCTTTCGGCAGTATCTGCCAGACAAGCAGTCGCTATCGACCAAACAGCCGGAAGAATTGTCTGAAGGAGAACTGCAGGCAGTAATGCCCACTACGACGGGAATCAGCAATCTGCGCAAGAGGTTTTCTAACATGACTACTTAAAAGTGGTTTTTATTTTTAAAGGTTATGGATGAAAATTTGACAAAAAGATTATAAATCATTCCACTTTTTAATACATAATGGAAACCGTTACTATCCCAAGAGAAGAGTACGAAATATTAAAAGGATTAGCAGCAAAGATGGAGCAGATTGAAGAAGTAATTCATGAACCCATAAATGACATTATTAAAAGAAGAATTAAAGAAATAAATGCTAATCCTTCTATGGGTAAGAATGAAAAAGAATTGAATGAATACCTTAAGAAAAGGGGCGTAAAAGTTGAGTGAATGGATAATTAGAGAACACCCGGATTTTTTTAAAGATTTAGATTCTCTTTCCACTAAGGATTTAGAAATATTTTACAAAAAGAAGCAGAAGATTAAAGAAAATCCTCTTCGAGAAAAACATTTAAACGGAGGAGAAAATTGTTATCGCGAACCGATTACCAAAAATATTCGTTTAATATATTATGTTAAAGAAGAAGTAATCTGGTTACTCGTCATCGATAAACATGATACGGCATACGCTGCTTTTAGGAAAAGATTGTATTCTTTATAATTATTCAGCTATATTACTTCTTCCGGACAAGCGGTTAAATTGCCTTACAATCAAGCGACCATAGAAAGCCTTTGAGCATGATGAACAGCGCCGATATCGGCAGCGGCAATGCTAAGATGATTTGTAACGTCGAATGTACTCGCAGATATGAAGTATGTATCGTCGCTTATGATGGAAATA
>JBBSWE010000057.1:0-3394 GCA_038046445.1 Nanobdellota archaeon
GTCAACGTTTTACCGCTACCAGTGGGAGAAGAAACTAAGATGTTTTTTCTGCAATGGATAGGATAAACGGCGTACAATTGCGAATCGGTAAACTTTTTGAAGCGGGAAAAGAACCATTGATTGACTAGCGGATGTAGAACTGATTTGAGGTGGATTTCTTTGTTCTGTTCTTTTAGGTAGGTTATCATCGTAAATCGGGGAGAGGTAGGGGTTTATTTGTTTAGCATCCTCAAGTCAACGCTACTCCATTTCTGCTTCTGGCAGACAAGGGGGAAGTCCCTTACGGGGAACGTCTGCAATTGAGGTTTATATTTCACAGCGTTGAAGATGCTAAACAAGCACCCTAGTTTATATAGCTTAGCCGGACTTGACCAGTGGGTAGTGGCTTATCCGGAGAAGTATATTTTCTAGAATAGAGCTTATTTTTATAGGTTATGGAAGAAAACCGCAAACCTTTTTAACCGGAAAGAAATTGTTAAATTCATAGGTGATATCCATGAGATTAATTTTATTAGGCGCTCCCGGAAGCGGAAAAGGAACTATTTCAGAAGTTTTAGTAGATAAATTACATCTGTTTCATATCTCTCCGGGAGAATTATTACGCGAAGAAGTACGCAAACAGACCACCATTGGAAAAGAAATTGCTAAGTATATCGAAAAGGGAGAGCTAGTTCCAAACAAGTTTGTAGTAGAAATGGTCAAATTAGAGATAGGCAAAAGAAAAGATTTTGTCTTGGACGGCTTTCCCAGAAGCGTGGAACAAGCGAAGGAAATTAAAGATCTAAAGATTGACGCAGTCATCTCGTTAGAAGTTCCAGAGAAGGTCGTTATCGAAAGATTTTCTGGAAGAAGAACTTGCCCGAAATGCAATGCAGGATATCATATTAAATATATCCCTCCAAAGAAAGAAGGAATCTGTGACAAGTGCGGAGAAAGATTGATCCAAAGAAAAGATGATGCACCCCAAACTGTGAAAGAACGGTTCAAGGTTTATCATAAAGAGACTGCTCCTTTAGTGGAATATTATCGAAAAAGAAGATTACTTCATCAGATTGACGCTTCATCTGTTCCAGAAGAAGTGAGTGCAACGGTATTGGAATTGATTAAGACACTGAAAAAGAAGTAACTTTATATCTATAATGTATTTTAGAATTAAACATGAAGGAACTCCATCACGACCAACATTTTCTGATCGATAAAGAAGTACTTTCTACTTCGATTAAAGCCGCAGAACTAAAGAAAGAAGATGTGGTACTGGAAATCGGTCCCGGTAAAGGAGTTCTGACTAAGGAGTTAGCTAAAAAGTGTCAGAAAGTAATCGCCATTGAGGTTGATGAATCACTTCAAAAGGAACTAAATGATTTGCCTAAGAACGTAGAAATAATTTTTGGTAATGCTTTAGAATTGATGGAGGACCAGCCTTTCAATAAAATTGTGGCTAACATTCCTTATGCCATCTCTGAACCCTTGTTCAAGAAGCTATTAAAAATGAAGTTTGATTTAGCCGTACTCTTAGTGGGAGAAAACTTCTACCTTTTATTGGAAGAGATTAGTAAGTGGTCCGTCATTGGAAAATTGTTTTTTGACATCAGCAAAGTGAGAGATGTTTCCCGAGATTGTTTCGAACCGAGACCGAGAGTAGATTCAGTGCTGATGAAAATAGAACCGCGGAAAAAAGAGTTAATCGAGAAAGAAAAAATCCTGAAAGAGTTGGTGTTACAGGAAGATAAGAAACTAAAGAATGCGTTGATGTTTTCCATCATGCGCGTTAAGGATATGACCAAAAAGCAAGCTAAGGAGATTATTGACCAGATTATTTTTCCCAAAGAATTATGGAACAAAAGAGTTACCCATCTTTCTAACGTACAGTTTAATCTTTTTTATAATAAACTAAATAATATCTAATTTTATTTCAAATACCCTCTCTTTTTATACTCTTCTAACTGCGGCAAAACATAAATATAATTCTCTTGGTCCTCTTCCGCCTTACGCAATAATTCCTTTATATCTATGAAAAAATACTCTTCCACTTCCTGGTGATTGATAGAATAAGGACCAAAATAAACTAGACGATACATCAAGATAAATTCATGATGATTAACTTCTTTAAAGCGGAAAAGGGGAGTTATCTCCACATCAGGTAGCCATTTACCTACTAACATTTCTTCATGCAGTTCCCGTAGCCCGCCGTGCAGATAAGTCTCTCCCGCTAACAAATGTCCGCCCGGAAAGCGATATTTTCCGTCCTTTTTAGTCTTCTGCACTAAAACATTCCGAAATGATTCTTCCTTAAAGATGAAAAAACCTGCTCCCCGGTGCCATTTGCCCAAATCGTGAGCATTCTTCTTGGTATCCTGCCCAATAAGATTATCATTCTCGTCCACAATATCAATAAGCTCTTCGGGCATGTTTTAGGAACTCCTGGGCATATTCCCTAAATAATAAACGGCAGGTTTCGGTATATTTGCGCGGATGCAATCTAACGTCTTTAATTAAGTCGTTTATCTTTACAAAACGATATCTTTCCACTTCTTCTTTCTGCAGATGGAACGGTCCGGGAAGAACGGCTCTAAACACCGTAATAAAAACTTCATCTCCGTCCAGACTGGATTTGAATTTGAACAATTTAACCAGTTTAACTTTAGAAGCAGTATTCTTCAAATCAAACATTTCTTCTTCTATTTCACGTCTAGCTCCATTAAGATAACTTTCTCCAGAACATAAATGTCCTTCCAAATGGGCCCATTTTCCCGGAGCGATATCTTTGCTATTGCTTCTTTTCTGCAATAAAGTTTCTCGGTAAGAATCATCTTTGAAAATTAGAACGGCCACACGACGATGACGTAAATTCTTCTTGTGACAGACAGAACGACGTACTTTCTTTATCACTCTATCCTTCTCGTCCACCACATCTATGAATTCGTCCATCATGGAAACCAGTAAATTTCAGGGATTAATAAAAGCTTTCATACTTTATTTACAAAGGCGAAAGATTTAAATATACGTTGTATATACAATAGCAGTATGGCAACAGAAATGATTACCTTCAAACTGGAAGACGGGTTTTTGGAAGATATAGATTTAGCGGTAAAGATAGAAAATTACCACAGCCGTACTGAGTTTATCCGCGCTGCCCTGAGAGAGAAACTGGAAGAAATCAACCTCAAGAAAGCTATGATAGAACTATCTAGTCTAAAAGGAAAAGCTAAGAAGAAAGTCTCTTCTGAAGAATACGAAACAGCAAGAAAAAAAGCTGTTGAGATGCTGGAGAAGGCGGTTTAGATCAATTCTTCTGGTTTGTAGTGTTGGGAAATATCGATTAATTGATTAAAGTCTTTGTCTCTAGTACTTTGACCCATTAATTATGAAACATAATATTTCGCTAATTTCTTAT
>JBBSWE010000058.1:0-12434 GCA_038046445.1 Nanobdellota archaeon
TACTCGTCCGTCTCTTTTCTTAATTTGTGTTATCATTATTACCACCCCATACTGTTTGCAAAATATATAGTACTTTAATAAGAGAACTCTTTAAATAAATTGTAGTAATAGCAAGTATATCTTACAGAATATATTTTGGAATAGATAAATCATCGTTACCTTTTTAAACCTCTTCTCTTTTTCAAAGGATTATGTTTTGGTTATTGGTGTTAAAAAGCTTGTACTTTTTTCTTCCCGCCTATGTTGCCAATATGTCTCCGGTCTTGTTCAAATGGCTTCCTTTCTTAAATCGGCCAATTTATGAAAAGAAACTAGGAGCACACAAGACCTGGCGGGGAGTGCTAGTAGCCGCAGTAATAGGAACCTTGGTCTTTGCTATGCAGAAGTATGCTTACACCAAAGGTTTCACTTCCTGGGCTTTGATCGATTATAGTGGTTTTTCCATTTTACTAGGGACTTTCTTAGGGTTGGGAGCAATAATTGGAGATGCAGTTAAAAGTTACTATAAACGCAAGATGAATATCGCTCCCGGGCAACCCTGGTGGGGATGGGACCAACTGGATTTTGTGATAGGGGGATTGGTCTTCGGATTGTTCTTTTATGTACCACCGGCGGAAGTAGTTTTGATTATTATCGTGCTTACTCCGGCATTACATCTGCTGTTTAACTATATAGGATATCTGCTGAAGTTGAACAAGAATAAGTATTGAAGTCCGCGCGGGGCTATATATATTTTTGTGATAATCGAGTATCCATTTCTTGTTTTTGGGCTTTTTTGCATCAGAACGTCCCAGTTTAGGGTGGAAGAGGATGGGGCTAAGTATATCATAAGAATCGCTGTTTTTCTGGTTGTAAATTCTCGTAAAAATCCCTGAAAATGGCAAAAAGTACGATGTCCAGGGAGGGTTAGATATCATCTTGGAACGTACAGGAACCAATTTATTTTTGACCATTTTTTGAAAGAATCGCCTCGAAGTATTGTAATAATTCTTCTAGTGTTTTGCAATTATAAGTCTTAAGAAGCCTTTCCTTTTCTTTCATTAAAAATTCTACATCCATAAGAACCTAAAGGCTCTGATCTTTAATAGGGCTAACTCGGAGTTTGTATTTCAAATTTTTCTTTAACTTGTTTCTCTAATTCCATCCGCAGAAAAAATCTAAGTATTTATTGATCGCGACTTCTTAATTGGTTCTCTAATTCAGATGCACCGATTCCTTCGTACATTACCTGCGATGCCAATTTCTGTTCGCTTGGTGTAAGAGTTCTCATAGTTCCCTGCATATTGAAAAAAAGATCTCCAGTGCGGATATAACCACTCATTCCCGGAACAACGAATCCTCTTACCTTGGGTTCATCTTTAAAAGTAACTAAATCCGCATGCCCATCACGATCAGCATCAGTAATTTCCAAATTACCGGCTGCATAAACTTGTGGATTGTAGGCAGGTTCAGCCGGAGGCACCATTCTCAAATAAGCAAAACCTCCTAAACCTACTGCAAGTGAAATTATCCCGCTCAAAATTGCATGTGATCTGTATGTCATAAAGGTATGAAAAGAGCACCACTATTTAAATGTTTTGTCACTGAATAGTGATAATCATTCCTTGTCCACGATTTCGATAAGAATCCACCAAAAGTTTTAAATATAAACCCACACTATCCACTAAAATGGATAAAACTATCCCAAAAAATGGATTAATAAAGAGAGAATTGTTTTTATTGAAACCCTTCATAAAAGAACCATGGAGAGAATTCACCCTTACAGAAGTAAAGAAACTAACTAAAAATGGATCTCATCATTATGTTTTCAACGCATTAAAACGGTTCACTAAATTAAACATTATCACGGAAAAAAGGAAAGGGAACACAAATATTTATGCTATTAATCCCCATAACCTTGATTTGCATTATTTAATCAGTATCGAATACCTTCTAAAAGAGCAAAGGAAAGATATCCCACATAAGAATCTTAAGCAAATCAAGATTAAAAGTCCATTTTACACCCTAATTATTGGAGGCAGCTACGCTGAAGGAACTCAGAAACCAACTTCAGACTTAGATATTGCGATAATCATCCCAAATTCAGAAGATAAAAAAACCTACCAAATCGCTTTAAAAGAAGGAGAATTGATGATTCCAGAAATTCATGGATTTATTTTTACGGTAGAAGAATTCAATCAAATGTTAGTAAACGAAGAATTTAACTATGGAAAAGAATTAGCAAGAAAACATATAATATACTATGGAGCAGAACAGTATTATAAAATGTTATTTGAGGCGATGAAAAATGGATTCAAAGGCTGAGATGTATTTTAAGAGAGCAAAGACTGAACTGGATACAGCAGAAATTCTTGATAAGGTTTCAAATAGCAAAGAAGTAAAACTGAAATTTGACCTTTTACCGGATTCTACTTATTACAGTGGAGTTATTTCTCATGCTTATTACGCCATATTCTATTCAGCTAAAGCCATGTTGCTTACTAAGAAGATTGAAACAGAAGCGCCAGAGGTGCATAAGAAGACTCTTGAGGCGTTTAAAGTACAATTCATTGATTCTGGAATACTTGATACCAAACTCTTAGTAATCTATAAACAAATGATAGTAAGAGCAGAAACTCTGTTAGAAATATTCAAAGCAGAAAAGAAAAAGAGAGGAGATTTCACTTACAATACTATACCTCAAGCAAATATAGAACCAGCAGAAGAATCTATTAGAAACGCTAGGATGTTCATCAAACATTGTCATGCTTATTTGAATAATTAATAGTATTACTCCCTCGGAATTTGTAATACAAATAGTTTTGAGAAAATTTCTATGACGAGAAAATGGACCCAGAGATGTGCCACGATTGACGGTTTCGCGCGCGGGGCTAATCTCTTCTACTCAAACTCACAAAATACTGCAGCTGTCTGGCCAGGGAATACAAAGAAACTACTCCGTTAACTAGAAGTATTATTAACAATATATTTGTCGTAATTGAAATCACTCCGGGAAGATATAATGCCAACAAAACTAAAGTTAAACTTCTAGTAAATACTGCGGGAGCTTGGCAGCGGGAGAAAAAGTATATTGTTTGATACCAAAAGTACAATCCTGCGACAATAAAGAAGAGGTAATCGGAAGTGTAGAATCCGATCCTGACCAAAATAAAAAGTACAATCAATCCGTCACAGATATGTTCAAAATAATCTCCAAATTTGGTGGTTTTGGAAACGCGAGCTATCACTCCATCCAATCCGTCTCCAATCAAGTGAAGAGCAGCAAACAGCAAAAACAAACCATAGTTCTGAAACAGAAAAACTACGGCTAAAATTCCGCACAGAAAGGAGAATCCGGTCATGATATTAGCACTGATCTTTAGTTTCAAAAATAATTTTCCTACTTTAGAAAATCTTTTGCTACGAAACTCTCTAAATTTATCCATCTGCTGTTTATGCCAATCCATGGAAACATATATAAAATAGTGAATATAAAAACGTTTCTATGCAAAGAGTTTTCCTAGAAACTAAATACGAAGGAAAGTTAGAAGTTCCGAAGGAAATTATTCGAAAGCTTCCCCCACAGCTAGTTCTAGCTATGCCAGTACAATTCTTAGATTTTCAGGAGCAGATAAAGAAACAATTGGAAAAAGCGGGAAAGAAAGTGGTTTTGTTTCAAAGTCGGCATGGAAAGTATCCTGGTCAAATCTTAGGTTGTGATGTTTTTAAATTTAAGGGTGATTACGATGCTTTCTTTTATATTGGAGACGGTAAGTTTCATCCCACCGCTTTGCTCTATGAAAACAAAAAACCCGTTTATTGCTACCATCCCTTTAACCAAAAATTAGAAGTGCTGGAGCAGAAGAATTTAGAATTTGTTTTGAAACGTCGCCAGGGGCAATTAGCCAAGTTTCTGAACAGCAAAAGCGTAGGTATTCTGGTAACTACCAAACCCGGCCAGAATCAGAGTAAGAAAGCAGAAGAGCTGCGAGAGAAGTTGGAGAAGGCCGGAAAGGAAGCTTTTGTATTCTTAGCTGATGAGATTAATTTCTCTTCTTTAGAAAACTTCAATTTTATTGACGGGTGGATTAATACGGCTTGTCCGCGGATAGTGGAAGATTTTAGGGGTTTGAATCTTGTTGACTTGAAAGAGGTTGGTTTCTAAACTGTTACTCTAACTCTTACTCTACACCTCGTTAATAGTAACTTCTCCGTCGGGTAGCAGACGGGGAAGAAGAGAAACATTTAAATACTATTAAATTTTCTCTCTTTTTAGAAAAACGGGGGGATAGAAACTTTGTTTTTCAGATTTAATCTAAAATAGAAAAGAGGGAAAAAATATGGCTGAAATTGTAGCAAAAGTAGGAGTTAAGAAGCAAAAAGGATGGCTCTATTTCTTAGACAAGGCTGGACATGTTTCCAGAGCTTTGATGAGCAGAGCAGGAAGAAAGAAAGGAAAAGCTAAGAAAGAAGTGGTAGCTAAAGTTAGCGTTAAGAAACAATCGGGTTATTTATATTACATCGACGGAAAAGGAAACGTCTGTCGAGCGAAGATGGCCCGAGGAAGAAAGGCCAAGAAGAAGAGATAAATTCTCTTTTGTTTTTTATTTTTTTTTGTTATTTATCGCGTTTGAGATATATATTCTGGGATAAGAATCTTTAATAACGAAAGTATTCTCTTTATTGTTCCATGGGTATAGAAAAGGTTTTAGAACGGATAGCTAAGGACAAGGGAATTACGCCTGAGGCGGTACGGGAAGCCAAAGTGTATGAGCTGCTTCTGGATTACGGTTCTGGCACTCCCCAAAAAGAAGACAGAGAAACAAGGTTGGTTAATTGTCTTAATGCTTTGTTTGGTTATTTTATGGATACCAATAGAATGTCTCCTCAAAAATATTCCTTATCCTTCGACCATTCCAGCGATTTTGGCGCAGAGGTACGCTTAGAAAGAGATCATTCCCGAAGAAGGGGTAAAGTGAATTATATCGGAACTTATTCTTGTCCTTTATTTTCTCTTCATCGTATTATGGATAATGGTTTAGTCTGTACCGATAGAGTTCCCTCGAATGAATGTTTTGTTGCTGAAAGGTATTTTCCTGTGTGCAGGATCGGAGAGATGTTAGAGAAAATGCAGCAAGCATATGATGCCATTGAGAAGGTTAGGAAGGGATAGTTTTTCTTTCTTCTGTTCAATAATTGCTTTATTCCATACGAGCAGAAGGGTTTCCGCAAAAATCTAGCGAAGAGTCATTGTTGCTTAACGCAAACAAGGATGCAGAAGCGTATGGTTCTGGTGAATAAATCAAATCTAAAATCATTCTCTCCGCAAATTGATGAGATTTTTCTACTGCTTCCTGAACGGAATTACCTTTTAATAATTCTTCGAATATTTTATTAGAACATTCCATTACCGGCTTAGCGACCGGATCCTGTAATGGTTTACACGTTGTTTTGTGAAACCGAGGAATAAGAAACTTAAGATTATAGCCTATGAAGGCCCTGCAACCATTTTGAACGGATATTGGGCCAAGATTTACTAGACTTTCACAAGAACGGGCGAAGGTAATAGTTCCCGCCAGCAGAGAGGAGTTGTTGAGGTTGATTAATTCTTTTTTAGCATTATCATAAAATGCGTTAGAATTACCATGGCCGTTAAAGAAAATAGTTTTGGGTTTTATTTTCTTAATTCTCCTTTCTATGTTCTCAAAATTAACTTCTTGTCCTTCAATCTTGGTTAGGGGCATATTTTTTAACTCTGCTTCTTTAATGAGCAGATCACTCCAAGCGAAAGTGTATTCGGTGGCCAAATCATGCCTTGTTCGAATGATTAGAATCATGCTCTTGTTTTCAGAAGTGAAGGCATCTTTCTAATAAAATTAAGCTGCATTTCAACAATTTCCTTTCCAATCTCACTTCTTTTCTCTACCTCTGTTATTAATTCGTCTCTGGTAAAATCTCCGTAACTGCCAATGGAAAAGCTTATTTCGGGAGGCATGGCTAAAAGCCTTTTCTTAATCGTTTGGATAATATTTTCCTCATATTCCATTTAGATCGCCCCCATCTTATAGAGAAGGTTCAGCAGCTTTTTTGCTTTTTCGGTGTCGTGCTCAATTTCGGCGTTAGCGGTATACCAACTAAAAGTGTCTTTATCCAGAGAGGCAATGATTTCCTCTCTTAAAGGTACAGGTACATTGGCGAAAGCCTTAAAGAATTTGGCTTTAAGTTCGGGGTATTTGTCCATAATCAAGTAGGAATAGGGCAGATGTTTTTAATATTTCCGTTTCTTCTTGTTCTCTAAGGTTTGGAGCCCGTGCGGGGTTATTTTGATTGTTCTCGTAACTTTAATATACCCCAAGACTGTTCTTTAAGATTATGTGGCTAGCTAAGATTAAGTATCATCATACTGATTGTGTGACTATGCCTAAGGTGGTCAAGCATAAGATTACTGCTTATGCTACTCCGGGAAATTCTTACTCTGATCATAAATTCAGGTATAGCACCGGATTCTTAATGTTGGTGGGAGAAGAGAAGAGCAAGAAGAACTTTATCCGTGATTTGAAGAAAGATAAAAAAGTGGTTAAAGTTGAAGTTAATCACGATTTGATCATGTTTGTGGAGAAGAATTTATTGAATAATCCCGAGTATGCCGCTTTCCGCTCCTTTGAAATTATGACCACTAAGCCGGTTTATTGTAATCCAGAGGATGGTTATGAATATTGGAATGTTGTAGCTTGGGACAAGAAGCAAATCCAACATTTTCTAAAGGAGATAAGTAAGATTGGTAAGGCACAGTTGATTAGCATCCAAAAAATGAAACTTAACGATATCTATCATTTTCACCTCAGTCCCAGGCTTACTTCCAAGCAAAGGCAGGCTTTAGATTTAGCTCTAAAATTTGGTTATTATCAAATCCCGCGAAAAGTCGAATTAGATGAGCTGGGAAAAAGAATGAAGATTTCTCGTCAAGCCTTTTCTGAGCATTTAAGGAAAGCGGAAGTTAAGTTGCTGCCCATGTTAGCAGAAAATTTTGTAAAATAAGTTAAAATAGCTTGCCTGTGAAAGTATAAATTAGATATATCTGCTTGTTTCTGAAGGATTATCGTGGTTGGGTGTCGGGAGGGAATATGACTACTGACAAAAATTTGGAAAATGAACTGGATCAACTTACTCCGCGACAATTGGAGTTAACCAAGAAGTTATTAAGAGGAATTGTGCACGTTAGTGCGGGCACCATTTTGGGATCCTGTGCATTTATCAGCACTTATCTACCGACGGAACGTATAGACTACTCTTCACTGGTCGGACTAGCAGTATTTGGAGAAGTTTTGGCTGTTTCTGTCTTAGCATCCGGATATGTACAGAGAAATTACGACGTTACGGTAAGGAGGAAATAATATTTTTTGTTTCTTTTTCACCACCCTCCAGCAAATCATCCAAACCATAATCCTTATAAACCTTTTACTTTTCTTCTAGAAGTGATGGTGGATAATAGTGGTAATGGCCAAAGGAAAACGGCCGAAGAGTTGGCAAAGAAACAAAGAGACATCTCTATCGCCGAATTCTTTGAGAAAAATCGCCATTTATTGGGTTTTGATAATCCCCGTAAGGCCCTTCTTACCGCGGTAAAGGAGGCAGTAGATAATGCTTTAGATGCTTGTGAAGAAGCACGCATCCTGCCGGAGATTGAAGTGGGTTTGATCCAACTAGGAGAAACCAGGTTTAGAGTCATCATTGAGGATAATGGTCCGGGAATAGTGAAAGAGCAAGTGCCCAAGATTTTTGCGAAGTTATTATACGGTTCAAAATTCCACAAATTAGCCCAATCTCGAGGACAGCAAGGAATTGGAATCTCTGCAGCTGTTCTTTATGGTCAATTAACCACGGGAAAGCCGGCTACCATCATTTCTAAAACAGGTACAGGAAAGAAAGCTTATACTTGTAAATTAAAGATTAATACACAAAATAATTCTCCCGATATCCAAGAAGAACAACAAGTAGAATGGGAAGGAAAAGCGCACGGAACCAAAATTGAGATTGATTTGGAAGGAGCATATATGAAAGGGCGCCAGTCTGTGGATGAGTATCTGAAAGAAACGGCTATTATCAATCCTCACGCCACTATTATTTATACTAACCCTGAAGCTAGTCAAAGCATTTATTCTCGCGCCGCGAATAAACTGCCCGATGAGCCCAAAGAAATTCAACCTCACCCTTATGGAGTAGAGCTCGGCAAGTTAATGAAAATGTTGGAGAATACGGAATATCGTACTTTACAAGCTTTTTTAACTAATGAATTCTGTAAAGTCGGTCCGGGAACAGCGAAAGAAATCTGTGAAAATGCTGCTTTATTGCCTAGCACCAAACCGGACACTTTCACTCGAGAGATGGCGGAACAGTTATTCAATGGAATTCAGAAAACTAGAATTATGTCTCCTCCTACCGATTGTTTAAGTCCCATCGGTCAAGAACTGTTAGAAAAATCTCTGAAAAAAGAAATTAATGCTGAGTTTTATACTGCTACTAGTCGTCCTACTTTTGTTTATAGAGGAAATCCGTTTCAAATAGAAGTAGGTATTGCTTATGGTGGAACTCAGCCTAAAGATGAGCAAGTTAACTTGTTACGGTTTGCTAATCGTGTACCTTTATTATACCAGCAAGGAGCATGTGCATTTTCTAAATCTGTTATGGGTACAGCTTGGAAACCTTACGGATTAAATCAAAGTGGTGGTTCTCTTCCCATCGGTCCGGTTACTATTTTACTACATATCGCTTCCGTCTGGGTTCCTTTTACTTCAGAATCTAAAGAAGCTTTAGCGCATTATCCTGAAATCATCAAAGAAATTAAACTAGCTTTACAAGAAGCAGGAAGAAAGTTGCAATCTTATGTGCACAAGAAAGTAAAAGTGCAGAATCAATTAGAGCGGGCCAATATGTTTGATAATTATATCCCTGAAGTGGCGGATGCCTTATTTAGATTAACTGGAGAACC
The DNA here is from genome assembly GCA_038046445.1 of Nanobdellota archaeon. Classification (GTDB taxonomy): domain Archaea; phylum Nanobdellota; class Nanobdellia; order Woesearchaeales; family GW2011-AR9; genus JACRPH01. The sequence continues at coordinate 8,969 of JBBSWE010000058.1, forward strand.
CAAAGAAGCCCTAATCAAGAAATTAAAAGAGATGATTAAGAAAGAAGAGATTCAAAATACTATCAACCAAATGTCTACTCTAAAAGGAGAAGTGGAAGAAGACACCAAATTGGCAGATAAAAGTGAGGATGAGGATTAAAAATGGAGTTTAATAATTTGTTTAGCATCCTTCAGGTCAACGCTATTATTGTTTCACTTCGAGCAGACAAGGGGCGTGTCCCTTACGGGGAACACAAGATGAAGCAACGACTTCATCTGTGTGCTGGTGAAATCGTTGTTTCACCATGCACGTCTGCCTTCCAGATTAACATCAAACAGCGTTGAAGATGCTAAACAAATAAGATATGAGTTGAATTGAAATGGCTAAAACTGAGCAGAAGAAGTCCGAACCGGAAACATCCAAGCAGAAGAAATTAGGCGAACATGAATGTGAAGGATGTAAATTGAATTCGGCGAAACGTTCTGCTCGGAATGAATTGACTCATTTGGGAAAAGCAGTAGTACAAGATATCAATAAAGGTCAAAATCCCAAGATCGAAATGTCCGTGCGCGGATTGAGTAATGTCATTTATGATAAAGAATCAAAAACGTTAGGACTAGGAGATAAAACCGCTCAGAGATTCTTTTTCAACGTCGCGCATACCAAGAAATTCCTCCAAACCATTGAAGTAGCTTCAGTGTGTAAGAACCTGCTGGACGTAGATAAGCATGCTAGTCTGAGAGATGTTTTCTACATGGTTAAGCGTACTATTCCTAATACTAAGATTAATACTGTGGACGAGCAGAAGGAAACCGATAAGGCCATCGAAGACTTAGAGATAATTTCTGAATTTTCTCGTGAATGTTTGCACGTTAACGCGAACAAGATGGGTAGCGTAGCGGGAAAAGTAATTATTGAAGATTCTGGTGATACTATCGATTGGTCTAAGTTAGGTAGCGGAGGATGGAGTATTCCCAGTAATGTGGAAGAAATCACTTTCAAGAAAGTTGATGCTAAATACGTAGTGTACATGGAGAAAGCAGCCGTGTGGGAAAGATTGCATGAAGATAGATTCTGGGCTAAACAGAATTGTATTATCATGTCTTCTCAAGGTCAAACTACACGTGGGATAAGAAGATTATTGCAGAGGTTAAGTAATGAACATAATTTACCCATTTACATCCTGACTGATGGAGACGCTTGGGGTTGGTACATTTACTCGGTTATCAAATATGGTTCTATTAGCTTGGCACATATGGCCAGCGAGATGGCTATCCCTAACGTTAAATTCTTAGGCATCACTATGGATGATATCGTCAATTATGACCTGAAACGGCATTTCATCAAATTAAATGATCAGGATATTGCACGCATGAAACAAATTCAAGCTTATGAATGGTTCGTCAAGAATAAAGATTGGCAGCGTCAGTTCAAGATGATGAAAGAGTTCAATTCCAAGGTAGAAATTCAGGCTTTATCATCTAAAGGAATTTCTTTTATTTCTGAGAAGTATCTGCCAGAGAAGATCAAGAAACAGGATTTCTTGGATTAAAACAAACTCAAGCAGCTGCATATAGTATATCCTTGTCGGAAAGCTTCTTGCTTGGAATCAAATTTGATCTTATTGGTTCTCTTGATGTTTCTAGCGAAGACACATTTGGAATCATGGACTTTATCTGCCAGCATGGAACCAATAAATTCTGGTTTCTTCTCTTCTTTGATGATTTTCTGAACAATAACTTCTTTTACTTCATTCTTTCTTACTTTGGAAATCTGTAATTCCAGATTAAGTTTCTTCAGTTGTAAAGCCATTTCCATATTCTTTTGTTGTAAGACATTTACATCATGTCTTAACTTGTTCATATAAGTGTATAAAGTGTAGATGTCTTCCTTCGCGCGAGCAAAAGACACTTTAGTATTCTGTTCTAATAATTGTGGTGTTATCATTTTATTCATACCTTTTAAGAGCTTCTTCTGCTAATCCTCGTAAAAAATGTTGATAATTGTCTTTTAATATTCTGTTTCCACGAACCTTTTCAGTAACATAAGCAACTCCTTCATCATTCAATTCTCCTTGTGGAGTTAAATAACTTAGTACTCTTTCACAGAAGTCTCGGCTTGAAGGATAAGCAGACTCACCCCCCACCATTGAAACACCAGCGTTCAATCTTGCAAAAGCACTTAATGCGGTTCTATCTACTTTTGTAACAATATCATCCAATAAATCGTTTTTTGTATCTTTCATTTTATTCATACCCCTTATACCCTAAAAACACCCTTCTCTTTATAAACCTTACTCCCTAATAGTAGTAATTAAATCCGGAACAGTTTTACCCCTATTTCCACCTATCCACTACAGCCATATTTCTCCACCACAGATATCTTTAAATATAGCTGATTTCCTGAAATATCTACTTAAACTTACAAATAAGAAAAAGGATTTGGTTAGCATCTTCGAAATCCTCGCAGGGGCAATCGTAAAAGCGGCATCCCCGTAAGGGACTTCCCCCTGCCGCTCTCGAAGACATAATCGAGCGGATTTCGACTTGATGATGCTAACCAAATAAAAAAGGTGGTTAATATGGATATCCGCAGAACTCGAACTTGTGAACGCTGCCGGAATGTGGTTCCTCTAGAGAAAGTCAGGCTGGTTCCGAAAAATAATGAAGTTAATATGTTAGTTTGTGAAGCTTGTGTAGAAGAATTAAAGAGTGCTCCGCAAAGCAAGATTACCAATGCTCAATCTCGTTACGTGGCCGATCAACCCAAATCTAAAGTGATAAATATGGCTCCAGCGGCCAAACAGACTAAGTATGCCTGGACCAGCCAAAGAGTAAGCGCTTTGCCTACTCCCGATTATGCTCGCTACATCTGCACCCATTGCAATTATACTTTCCGTTTAGATCGAGCTAAAGCCGGTTTGACTTATGGCGCTAAATGTCCTTACTGCAGCCGTACCGATAAGATTCGTTTAAGGAGAGATTAAAAGAAAAACAGCATATTTGTTTAGCATCATCAAGTCAACGCTACTCTAATTTCACTTCGGGCAGACAGGGGGGATGTCCCTTACGGGGAATGTCTGCTATCGATGGGAACATTTTACAGCGTTGAAGATGCTAAACAAATACGAAAATATTAAAAATTAAAAGTAAAAGAAAATTAAGAGGAACCTTAAACCATGTTATACTTACATAATTTAAACCATCTGACTCCAAAAGCAGCCGATGTAGAAAGTGTTCCTTTAATCCGTGAGATTAAACAGCAAGTGGGTTATCCCCTGACGGAATTGAAATTAAGAGCACACCTTTCTTCTTTCTTCGCTACTGAAGATGATTTGAACAAGATGGAATTGGCTTTGTTGTTAGTCGAGCCCACTTTAGAACAAGTAGCCACTTTAGCGGCAGAGAAAAACGAGGAATTGCACGAGCCTGCTTCCCTGGTAAGAGCAAAACAAATCCTGGACGAAGTTCCTCCAGCCATGGATCA
>JBBSWE010000059.1:0-1022 GCA_038046445.1 Nanobdellota archaeon
GAGAATATAATGCCACTTAGAACAAGATTATATGAGAGAAACGCAAAAGTTTAGTTTATAAAATTCATCAAAAGCCTGGCGCTTTAAATGGATCCATTCCACCAAATCAACCTCATCGCTTTGTGAGGAATACCAATGTAATAAATCAAGGGCTCTTTCACAAAGAATATTAGGAATTCTTTCATTACTTTCTTGTTCCTCAGTCAGTATCCAAAAATCTAAATCAGAATCAATATGTGGAAATAATTTTCTCCTTGTTCGTCCAACAATACTAGCATAAGCTTTCGCCAAATCACCTGAATTTTCGTTTGATGCCGGCGGATCTGGAAGACCTATTTTTTGAGTTAAGCTTCCAGTTATAAAAGCGCCTTTGATGTCTGGAAATGTTGAGCATAACTCTGCGACGACTTCTACAAATTGGCAGTATTCTTCTTTAGAGAACAATAATTGTAGAGTCGATTGTTCAAACGTGATAGCGTTAACCATATCTTTGCATAGTTAGAATGGACTATATAAATATTTTGTTAGTTTTAACTTAATAGTAGATACTCGTCTCATCAAATAATGTGTGTTTTAAACTTCGTGCCTCTTTGTCGTTACGTCCGTTTTAAGTTCATCGTGCCCACCAAAATATTAAGCTTAACTCCATATATACACACTTCTGCGTTTTATCGTTCCAGAAAGGCTTAAACCTCAAAATCTAAAGCTCATAACTTTGAAAAGTGTTGCTCTTCTAAAGAAAGAAATTAAGGATTTCTCTTAACTTCTTCTCTTAAGACATTATGGTTGATGTCCATCATGTATTTGGCCCAATAAAGAGCCGAATACATCCGCTTCTTTAAAGCGGGCGAAAGATTGCCGTAAGCGGCAATGATTCTCATGTCCTGGCCTAATTTGTCCAAGAGCTCTTCGTTGTTCTTAATCAGATGTTCGATTTGTTTCATAGTTAATCACCTTTTTTTTCTTTTAAACTGAAGTTTACAAGATAATCTTTTTTTTAAATTAACAAATTTTATTTTACT
>JBBSWE010000060.1:0-3306 GCA_038046445.1 Nanobdellota archaeon
AAGTTTGTTCTATTTCACACACTTTATCTGAAACTACGAAAGTAACACTGTCCACATTTTCTGTAGCAGGATGTAGTACTGCAGCATAATCGGGAGTGTAAGTAAACTCACCTGTAGAAGAATTAAAACTAGATGTTCCTAACTCTGGGAACTTCTTAACCAAATAAATTAAAGCATCCTCATCAACATCTGAAGCCATTAATGTTAAAGAAATCATTTGACCTTCACTAGCTACTAAATCTTGAAGAGGCTGATTCCAAACTGGACAACTATTATACTCACAGCCACCATTATCTTTAGTGGCTTTAGGATTATAGTTAGTAGCTTTAGGATCAGTACAACCTAACACATTAACAGGAATACACATACCTTTATCCACCCAAACTCCGTTCTCACAATTTTGTGTGTAACTCGTACCATCTTTACATTCAACAATCTTTTCTAAGTTCTCATCAGTTAATCCATCACAATCATTATCTGTACTATCACAATCATCTACTGGTGTGGCAGGACATTGCTCCACACATATATTAAAATCACCACACGTTTTTCCATCATATTTGCAATCGATCAGTTCATGTACTTTTGGACTATTATCATTACAATCGAATACTGGTTTGTCAACAGTAATGTAACTTTCAGGACAAACAGGATTTACTCCGCCAACCTGTATATTCCCTTCTTTTACTGGATAACCGTCTCCATCTTTATCTTGATAACAAACGATGGTTCTTGTGGTAAGAGAATCTCCACCAACATAAGCATCAATATTATCTTCGTAATTAATTTCTTGCGGCTCAACGCACTCTTCAGAAGCAAATTCAGATCTCACATCAGGATTAACTGAATTAGTAGTAGTTCCTCCGCCACAACTCATCGCTAAAACAGCAGCCGGTAATAATAATTTCTTAACAATATTCTCTAACATTTTAGTCCTCCTTAAATTAAGTTGTCACTAAAGGATAGTTTTTTTAAATCTTTTGCTTTAATTGTGCTCTGTTGCAATAGATATCTTCTTTCCTTTCTTCTTTACTCTTTTCCAATTATTTCAAATACTTCACCGGCTGGATGCTAAACAAAAAAAATGAAAGATTTAAAAATAACCCAAAACCAGAAGTAATAAGAATGATAGAGCTGGAAAATTTAACTTACGACAAATTGAATGTATATCTTTTATTTTTTATCTCACTGATTATACCGGGAGCATCATTATTACTCCTCTTGAACCAAGAGTTCTTTTTAAAGTTAGATTTTTTCAAAATAATTCTTATCTCCGTAATATTAACATTACCCATTTTTACTTTATTTTATCTAAAGCTTTATCAAATTATTCCAAAAGAAGTATTCAGCAAAGATAATGAAGGTGTTAAAAGAATCCTCATAGAAATTCCGGCTTTTTTAATGCTTATCTGCTTCGTATTAACAATCATTTTATCGTTAATTTCATGGGCGGTGCTCTTAATTAGAGGATTTACACATAATAGTACAATCCGTTTTGGTATTATTTATGGGTTTATATTTTATTGTTTGTCCCTTGTTTTTCTTATAGTGTTAAAATATGAATGGTTTTTACCAAGAAAACATAAAAATTAAACTTTATTCCTTGCTTTCCATCACCTTATGTAAGTCCTTTATGGGCTTAATATCCACGATCCACGTAACGTGGATAAAATAATTCTTATCCTTGCTTAGAGCTGTGTTTTCACTCTGAGCCGTTTTGGTTCCATCTGTTTTTATTCTGGGGCAGATTGAGTAATTCCCAACGAAAGCTTTAAATATCAATTAATAATTTAAGTTATCAAATGATAATAAAAGATATCAAGACACGAATTAAAGAACATTTCTTTCTTAATCCTACGGTTAAGATAAGAGTACGGCAGTTAGAACGTGAAGTAAAAGTCCCTCTTCCTTCGGCCATTCGTTATACTAAAGAGTTGGAGAAAGAAGAAATCATTAAAAGAGAGAACATTGGGGGAGTTACTTTTTACTCTGCTGATCGATCCTCTTCACCTTTCTTACTTGGAAAAAAGATATTTAATCTTGATCAACTCTCTTCTTCTGGATTAGTTCAATTCTTAATAGAAGAGTTTGGTAACCCCACCATTATCCTTTTTGGCTCATATTCTCGTGGTGAAGACTTAGAACGTAGTGATATAGATATATATTTAGAAAGCCTCTCTAAAAAGAAAGTTGATTTAACAAATTTTGAGAAACGGCTTCATAGAAAAATTCAACTATTTTCCTATAAAAACATCCATCAAGTGGAAAATAAAGAGTTGAGAAACAACATTGTTAATGGAGTAGTCTTAAATGGTTTCTTGGAGGTATTTTAATGAATAATGAAACTGACTGGGAAGAATGTTTAGAAACTAGCTCCTCAGTAAGAGTTAGTCCTAATCCTGCTAAAGCCAGATCTCTAATTGATACGGCTATGGGAAGGATAGTTTTTCTTTCTGAAAACCAGATTAAAGAAAACAATGCTAATTATCTCTTAGAATCATATTACTCTTCCGTGATAGAATTATTGCATGCTTTAGTAGTATTAGAAGGATATTCTGTTGGAAATCATATTTGTTTGGGTTATTATCTGAGAGATATTATGGATAAACCGGAACTTTACAGATTATTTGATGATTGTCGTATTAAGAGAAACGGATTAGTCTATTATGGAAGAAGAATGGATTTTGATACAGCCAAGATTGGGATTGAAAAGTGTCAAAAATTGATTAAGGAGTTAAACGTTCTATTAAGCAAGAGATAACCTACCCAAAATAACTCTCTCTACTCGGCTTCTCTTTAATCTGTTTGGCACGAGCAGCACTAAAGTAATTCTCTAATTGCTTGTAAGCCTCTTCCGTATTCTTATCTACTGACGGCTTGATCACTTCTAAAGCTTTGAGCAGATGTTCTTTGCGGATGCCTTTGGCATTCATATTTTCGCGTAAGGCCAGCATAGCTGCTTCCCGGCATACTCCTTCGATATCTGCGCCGACGTAACCTTCCGTTTTCTCAGCTAATTCTTGCGCGAATTGAGCTACTAATTCTTTTTTATTTTTAATTGGTTCTTCTTCTGCTACGGCCGGAATTCCTTCGATTTCTTCTTTCTTTTTCTTAGAACGAGATTTAATCTTTCTAACTTCACCCGATTCTAAAGACAATTTGTTTAAGTGTACTTCAAAGATATTCTTTCTGCTTTTGACGTCGGGAACGGGAATGTAGATGATGCGATCAAATCTTCCTTGGCGCAGTAAAGCCGGATCTAAGATATCCGGACGATTAGTCGCTCCTACCACTAAAACATCATTT
>JBBSWE010000061.1:0-1189 GCA_038046445.1 Nanobdellota archaeon
ATTGCAAGCAGTTATGTGAACCTTGCGAAGGAGACTATCAATGTGAGGATGGCAGTGGGAAGGATCTGTGCATCAACTTTCCAGATTCTAAATCTTTGTATTATAATAAAAAAAAGTTTTGTGCGCAGGATTGTAGCAATGATGCTTGTCCGACGGGGTATGATTGCATGGATGTATTTTCGGAAAAGACTAAAACAAATGTTAAGCAGTGTTTTTCATTATTCTATGGTAAGGGAGTGATAGCTTCATGCATTCTTCCTGATGCTTGTGATCCAAATAATTATATTTCTAAATGCGAAAATGGGAAGTCTTACAATTGCGCTAAAACGTCAGGATTAGTAAGAGTTACTAACTGTCAATACTATGGACTTAACTGTGGTTTTTCAGAATATTATAAAACTAATATCTGTTTTGGGAACTCTAAACAAGGTGAACCCTGTCCGGAATGGTTTGATTGTGATTATTCTTCGGGGATGGATAACTGCGTTAGTAGCGCTGGTGGTGTTGGTTTTTATTGCACTATTGGATGCGTTCAAAATAGTGATTGTCCAGCAGATTATAATTGTAAGATCTTAACCGATGGCGAGAAGGCATGCGTTAAGAATTAAGGTTATTGTATCGTGTCTTTCTGTTGAGAAGGGTCTTTTGCGTTAATTTCTTCATTTGCTTGAATGTAACTATTCCACTTCACATCCACCCCAAGAACAATACAATCGGTACTTCCCTTACAAGCATTAAATAGTTTATTGAAATCCTCCGGATTCTGATATACTATTCCAATCTTATCTTGGATATCTCGACTTAACTGCTCGTATGTACTTTTTGCTTCCGGAGAGAATCTGGAGATATCCACACCACCTACTTTTCCTACACTTACTCCACTACCGCTGCTGGAACTGGAAGTGCCTGTACTTACTACTCCACTCGGAACATCTGCTTGCTTAAAGTTTGAAACACATTTACCGTTTTCGCAATGGTTACCCGCTGTACAATAGATTTTACTACATGAATTTGTAACCGGACTCTTCTTCGGCGTTACCGTTCCTCCTGTCGGTATCGCTCCCGTCACTCTACTGGGATTGTTGCATAAGCAAGTATAATTGCCAGTAATTCTAGCACCACAATTGACTAATCTATTTCCATCATAAGCGACGATACATACTTCATATCTGCGAGTACATTCGACGTT
>JBBSWE010000062.1:0-2070 GCA_038046445.1 Nanobdellota archaeon
AACAAAACTATCCTTAATATTCTAAAAGGTAAACTTGTAGTAGGAATCATATATACTAAAAACAACCCACCTACAATCACTGAACCAATTAATATAAACGAAAATAGGGTAGCATAAGATATTCCAATAGCAGCTAAAACGCTTCCGGGAATAAAAATAGCGCTAATAAGGGATAAAATCGCGGCAACAGCAATAGCTGTATTTCTCTGTAACACCCCGGTTCGAGAAGCTAATTCAAACAATAATACAAAAATCAAGAAGAAAATGGCTAAACGCATAAATCCCGTTAAATAATTTTCTCCGCTAACACCTGTTCCTCCGTTAACCCAATCAAGCTTAGCAACATTAATAACTTCTTGACCAATATCTTTGATACTATCATAAATATCGGCAGAAACCATTACTGAAGAAAAAACTAACATTGATATTAACAACAAACTAAACATCCAACTCTTTTTCATTGAAAATAAGGTAATTTTTAAAGGTATTTAAACTTTTCTCTTCTCTGCCCCTTAAAAAGAACAAAATCTTCCCTAAAGGTATTTATATCAGTTTAACTTTTAAGTAAAGATGGAAATCATCAGCATGATTATTATCGCTGTGGTAATTTTGCTTATCACTCATCTACTGCCGAAAATACTTAAAATTATCTTTTGGTTGCTACTGATTTGTATCTTGCTGATTCTATTCTTTGGTATCTCTTACCAAGACCTATTTTCTTGGGGGAAAGATATAGTGTTAATCCATTTCTAGTCTCCAGCCCCAAAACTTTTATATAATATCACCTCAATAAATCCTTATGAACGAATCATCCATCTGGACCGAGAAATATCGACCAAGCAATTTCGAAGAGATTAAGGGACAAAAAGAGATCGTAGAAAAGATCAAAGCTTTCGTCGAATCAAAGAATATGCCTCATCTTATGTTTAGCGGTCCGGCAGGAGTAGGAAAAACCACTCTTTCTTTGGTTATCGCTAAACAATTATTTGGAGATAATTGGCGAGAGAACACTTTAGAGTTAAACGCTTCTGATGAACGTGGAATTGACGTGGTAAGAGTAAAAGTAAAAGATTTTGCCCGAACCAGATCTATCGGCACGGTCCCTTTTAAGTTAATTTATTTAGACGAGTCTGATGCTTTAACTAAAGAAGCTCAACAAGCGTTGAGAAGAACCATGGAAAATTATACTCAAACTTGCCGTTTCATTCTCAGTTGCAATTATAGTAGTAAGATTATCGATCCGATTCAATCCAGATGTGCCATCTTCAGGTTCAAACCATTAAATGAAGAAGAAATCAATCAAGTTATAGAAAAAGTAGCTAAACAAGAAGGCTTAAAGTTAAACGCAGAATCTAAAAAGGCTTTGTTTGACATTTCTGAAGGAGATTGTCGTAGATTAGAAAACATTATGCAATCTTGCGCAGTATTAAACAAAAATATCACCCCCGAATTAGTGTATAGTATGGCGTCAGTAGCTAAACCTAAAGAAGTTAAAGAAGTTCTAAGTGTCGCTGCTAAAGGCAACTTCTTAGAATCCCGAAAGAAACTTCTTTCTTTAATGCTAGATTATGGCTTATCTGGAATTGACGTAATTAAACAAATCCAAAAAGAAATATGGAATTTGGAAATCCCGGACCGACAGAAAGTAGAATTGATCGACAAATGCGGAGAAACCGAGTTTAGGATGACGGAAGGCTCTGACGAATATCTGCAGATAGAAAGTTTTCTGGCTTTTGTAGTATTGGTGGGGAGTAAGAAGTAATAGTTATAAAAAGTCTTTATTTTTATTGCTCTCTGCCTAATATATTTACATCTGAAACACACCCTTTCTTTTTTTCTGCGTCTGTGATTTTGTTACATATCGAGGGATCATTTTTCTTAATCGCTACTATTCTAATACAACTTTCTTTAGTCACGTCCAAATTTCCTTCGGGGCTAATCTTGTCACATATACTTAAATCCAGTCGAGACTCCGCTAAATCTTTATAACAAGAAATTTTTGTTTTAAGATTCTCAACACCACTGCAAGGATCTTCCAATCCTGCTCAGGAGATATCTAATTTAACCATC
>JBBSWE010000063.1:0-19997 GCA_038046445.1 Nanobdellota archaeon
TTAGTAGCTAAAGGATTATAGTTAGTAGCCTTAGCGTCAGTACAACCTAAAACATCAGGAGCAGCACCGACACGGAAATAAATTATTCCAGAATGACTTTTTGCACCCATTTGGTCTACAGTGTAAAAAGAAAACTGATCCATTCCTTTATAACCTGAATCAGCAGTATAAGTAATCTTATGATCACTAGTAATAGCAGTAATCTTTCCGTGAAGAGGATGAGTATCAAAATTATATTTTAAAGAAGGGACATCTTCTAAATCTTTATCCCCACCGTTCAAAGTAACTTCGAAAGGAACTCCAGCCATAACATTATAATCATTACTTGCGGCCCAAGGCGCACGATTTTGATCATTCACGGTAAGAGTTACAGCTACCCAATTAGAATACGATTTTCCATCAAAAGCGCGGAAAGAAAGATCGACTTCTTTTTGAGTTCGGGGGTGAAGTACAAAATCATAACCAGGAGTGAAAGTAACTTTACCGGTTTTAGCATCAAGTTGCATTCCAGAAATAGTTCCGGTACTTTTTATCTCATAAGTTAAAGAATTACTTTCCGCATCTTTAGCACTCACTGTAAAAGTTCCGGTAACGTTCTCAAAAAAGATTGGAGCATTCACCAGGTTCATCACCGGAGCAGTATTCGGAGGTAATACGGTAAAGAAAAGAGCCCAAGTAATAGTAGATAAACAATTATTGGTTACAGTTATTTGAACCGCGTAACTGCCGGTCTGAGTAAACTTTCCTTTAATTATATCCGTTCCACTAGCCGCAAATCCGGCCGGAGCAGGCAACCCATGATCAGTATCCCAAACATAACTTACACTATCAGTAGTTAACACTTTAACCAAATTGATTTCTACGAAGTCATTAGCAGTAACAGTATAAGTAGGAAACAACCACAGGAATGAGGAATAATCTGTAGGCACACCATTCACTTTTCCGTCAGGAACAATCCAAGAAGGTTGTTCGCACACCGGCTGAACTGGACAGATGTTACTCTTACCGATCCAACTCATTCCGTCTGGAGCACACACTTGATAATCCTTAACCGAGCCGTCCCAACAAGTATTAATAGTAGTAGTAGCACCAGGGATACAAATAGGAACCTTACAACTACCATCATCTTTAGTAGCTTTAGGATTATAATTGATCGCTTTGGGGTTGGTACAACCGAGAATATCATTAACCTTTAAGTTTAAAGTATCTTGAGCATTGCCATTGGCACTCAAAACACTGGCTACGATATTATAGTCTCCTCCGATAGTGGGAGTATAACTTACTACTTCATAAAATTGATTCAATAAATGAAGATGAGCATAAATCGGATTAGATCCAACTAAAACTCCATTAGAATCGTACACATTGACATACAAATTGTAATCTGCAGTTCCGTCGCTAATCACGGCGAATTGTACCGCCTTACCTACTTCGGTGGTTAAAGTGCTAATGGTTCCATCGGCTTTACCATTAATCATCCATAAAGCCATTACGTCGACATTTCCTGCAGCAGATACTGCTGGAATAATAGCCAACATTAAGATTGCCACCATCACCATGAATAGTTGCGATGTCTTCATTTTTTACCCCCAAGATTCAATTTGAATGTCATTTTATTGTATTATATTATTAGTAAAAATAAAAAATTAAATTTACTTGCAAGTGAAACCGGTAGCACCGATTGCTCTGTAGTGTCCATCAGTGTCAACTACTATACTCGGACCGATGACCCATCTGCAGATGCCATCTTTTTTCCCGTAACCAGAAGTTACACTCAAACCGAACTCTCCCACGATTCTATTTTCAGAATCATCGACATGATTTGATTTTCCGGCAACGGTAGTGGTTCTTTCTAAATAATCGCGCTTCCAAGCGGCACCCACCATAAAATCTAAGTTTAAGTAGTCGTTAGGAAGAGCTTTTACTTCGAGTAATCCACCGGCTCCGAAAAATCGTTTAACGGTGCGAGCTTCTTCAGTTAATTGTGTAGCAAAGCCCAAGTCTTCTTCCAATCGAGAATTAGTACTAGCATTAGAATATCCCGAATTGACATATCCGCCCAACCAAAGGATATCTTTCAATACATCTGCACTAACTTGTAATTGGGCAGAAAATCCGGGAGCATTAGTACCTTGACCCAAATCATGAGCATACCCCAATAATACAGTATATTGCACTCCTTGTTTCTTAGGTTCAGCAGGTGCCTTGTAATTGCAACCATGTTCTTTCACGAAATCGACGGCAGTTTTGAATGCATCAAAAGTTTTTTCATATTTACCATTCTTATCTTTCAAAGCAGCACTCTGATCAGGACAAGCAGGAACAGCTCCTTGATTGGCATAAGCTAACAATTCTCTTCCAACCGGAACTTTTCCCTCCTGAGCAGGAACTTTGTCTAAGCATTCTTTTAACCCATTAGCGGCAGTATCGCGAGCATCGCGGGCATTTCTCACGTCAGTAACTAAACCTTGCAAACGAGCATAATCTTCTTTACATTGGTCTCCATGCAAAGATACTGCGAATGTCTCTAAGTCGGATAATTTAACTTCAGCTAAAGCTCTTTCTAAAGTAACTTCTTTTCCACCAGCAGTATCTAATCTTTCAATTACGTCATCCACTCGTTTATCAACAGCCCTAACTGTATTACCAACTGTTTTCAAATCAGCAACAGTAGCAAAGGCTTCAACTCCTTTAGTATTATAACAACTAGTATTAGATCCAGTGCAATAGCCGTCTACTTTTTCAGTCAATCCGAACGCACCAGCTAAATCTTTGGACAAACAAGTACCATGATTATCAAATTGAGAATAACAAGAAGGTTTTCCAGAAATAGCTTTCTGATCAGGACAATTATAATAAACTTCATTACCCATTGCGTCAAAAATAGTATATTTTTCTAATCCAGGAAGACAAGGTCGGCACTTTCCGTCCAAGCAAACACCAAATTTACCTTTTGGTCTGATTCCTAAAGTAGTAAAGTGATTATGAGCTGCTTCTGTTTTAACTTCAGTAGGAGTAATTTCCTGAACCGATTCAGATGCTGCACAAACACGTGATTGGGCCACAGCAGTTCCGCCATAAGCCAAAGTTGCACCAAGAAATAATCCGCTAACCAAAGTTGTTAATCTCATTTTCGATATACCCCCCATTAAACAGGAATTTTTGTAATACTTCAGAACATCTATACCAATACTACTTTCAAGTGGGCATTTATTTATAAATCTTTTGTATTCAACCCGCAAAAACTAAAACAGATGATATATTTCGTAAACTATTCCTAAAACAAAAATTAAAATCAATAAAATCCCTAGAAGAGTTAGTTTAGGTAAAGAATATTCTGGAACCCGCTCTCCTTTTTGCTTTGCTTTCCAATAGGTCAACACTGTAACAATTCCACTTAATCCTCCGGTAAGAGCTCCCACAATTCCCAAAATGGTAATAAAAGAAGTTAAATTCAATATCGTTATCAATAAAGGAAGAGAGAAACTAAACAACAATGCCCAACGATGTTTAATTCCATAATCATATTCATAAATTTGCAATAAGACCATGCTTAAGGCGATAAAAGAAGTGAACATGGTTAATACTGCCAAAATATTAGCGAAGACTCCGAAAATGTGATGAGAATAAAAACTTAAAGCGATAGTAGCAATGCGTTCGTTTGGCTGCAATAAATCAAAATTTTGTACCCCTACTAGACCGACCACAATCACGGCAAACAGAGCATAAAGAATAATTGGAATAATCGAACCTACTAGAATGGCTACTTTCATCTTTTTCTTTTCTCGCCCTAATTCTTCAGAGATTTCAGGAATGGCTGCAAAGCCCATGTAAGCAAATAAGATTACCCCGTACGGAAGAAAAACAAAACCCCAAGAAGCAACATTATAATAATTAGTATTTATTTTGTTAATCGAAAAAATTCCAATCGAAACAACGGTGAGGATTAAAAATGAAACTAAAATAAGTTCTGCTTTTCCCGTCGCTTTCATCCCCAAGTAAACAATAATGAAACCGATTAAAAAGAAAAATAAAGAATACATCAAAGGTGAACCCCACGAAAATAAAGAGTAAAGCGTAGCTCCTTCTCCAATTAAGTAAGCGGTAAGAGCTCCATAAGTTCCAAAAATTACGGCCACACCCATAGCCAATTTTCCCCATTGGCCTAAATATTTCTCTGCATATCCTGCTAGTTGATGTTTAGTTTTAGTACGCAGCACGATTTCTCCTACAAACAGATTTAACAACAGAAAAGCTGCTCCCAATCCCAAAATCCAGAACAGTCCCAACAGAAATCCGCTTTTCGCTACCACGTAAGGAATTCCCAAGATTCCTGCTCCAATGATGGTGCCCATCAAAGTACATATAGCAATAGCCAAACGATGTCGAGCAAAGAATCCCTTATTGTTAGACGCTTCACCGCTCTTTTTGAACATCTTCTCTAGAATATGTTTTGGATTTATATAGCTTTCTTTGAAGTAAAATAAACACTATTATGCTTATTTGCGCAAGGTTTAAATAGGTCAAAAGAATACTTAACTTAGCACGTTTAGATTGTCAAAAGGGGGGTGAGTAGCATGATCTATGAAGAAGATTATTGTGAGCAGATGGAAGAAGAAATGGCCATGGGTAGTGGAGTAAATACCAAGAAGCTCTGCGAACTATGCGAACTGCAAAGAGCTAACGAGAAGATGGTGACGGAAGTCATGGGAGTAGACATGAAAGACGTCAAAAACAAGATGTTGAAATAATTTTTTGTTTTTTTATTTCTTAGTATTTTTATTTTAGTGATCTATTTACTTCAATAGTGGAGATTTCGTGCGAGAATGCTTTTTCGTATTTATCAATCATTTTTTGCGTTAAAGTGTAAGTATTGTAATGATGAGCATACGCCAGCCATCCTTCAAATACAGCATAAATTTGATCATAACAGATTTTCTTTAGTCCCATTTCTTCTTTTAGTAAGAATACCTTTCGTTCCAGTTTTGGTATATTCCCTTTTTTTAAAAGCCGATGAAATGGAAAGAGACGTACACCCAAGAAAGTTATTCCCTGCTTGATAGAACGAATAGAGGTTTTATGCGGATGCAAGTATAATCTTAATTTTTTAGTTAAGAAATCATTGATTTTCCGTTGATAAACCTGCAGCTTATCCTCATTGTTATCTAAAATTACAAAATCATCTACATAACGCAAGTAATAATTAATTTTTAATTTTCTTTTGATAAATTGATCCAGCTCATTCAGATACACGTTCGCTAAGAATTGTGAAGTTAAGTTGCCCAAAGGCATCCCTTTATTAAGAGAATGATTTTTCAATATTTTTCTAATCAACCACATCACTTTCTTGTCTTTAATCTTTTTCTTAAGAATATTAATTAAGATTAAATGATCTACTTCTTCGAAATAATGTTTTATGTCTGCTTTCAATACGAATGCGGTTATAGTGTGATTATTAGAAACTATTCTAGAGAAGGATTCAAATCTCTTTATCGCTTTAAGTGTACCTTTTCCCTTTCGGTTAGCGTAAGAATCGTAAATAAAGGATATCTCAAAAATGGGTTCAATAATACTACACAAAGCGTGATGTATAATTCTATCCCTAAAGTGAGCTTTGCTAATTTTTCTGGTTTTGGGATCGCGCACAATAAAAGTTTGCAATGGTTTTGGCTGATACGCATACAAGAGCAATTCTGTTCTAAGCAAGGAAAGATTATTTTGCAAATCCTTTTCAAAATCCAGCACATAAGGTTTTTGCGTTTTATGTTTTCTCGCTTTCTTGTAAGCACGAAATAAATTGTCTTCGCTGCACAATTTATCCCATAAGTTACGATATGTCTTCATAAACAAAAATCTTAGCCCAGCCAAGGTTATTCCGAGAAAACGAGCATTGTTGTTGAGATTGTTGTTGCCATTAAGGTTGTTGTTATGGTTGTTGCCCAAGACCAGCAAGCGCCCGCCTCTGTGTAGCTCTCTTATCGTTATGCCACTGCTGCTTCAATCTTTCCTTGCGTACTAGAGGTCGCAGCTGTATTTATCCGACTAGAACCTTGTCTAATCGAAAGGTTTTATGATGAGTCGCCTCAATCGTGATGAAAGAGCATGTAACCCTAGCATTGGCGGCATAACCGCTGTGGCTAAGATAAAGAAAAGTAAAGAATTAAGGTTTATAGAACTTTCTCAGATTACGGCGCACTTCTTTCTCAAATTTTCCTTTAAGTGCATCTGCAACCAAACCTTCTGAAGCACTTAAAACTTCAGCTACAACTTGATCAAGAGAGTGAGAAAGAGATTTTTTGGCGTCTGCGCCTATCGGCGCAACTCTGTTCGCTTCGCTCACACTCCGACGTACCCCGAGAAAACGAGCATTGCCGTTGAGATTGCCGTAGCCAAAAAGGTTGAGGTTATGGAGGTTGCCCAAGACCAGCAAGCGCCCGCGAGGTTCTTCCGCCAGATCGTCGCTATGCCAAATCCAAATGTTATCTTCGTAAACTTCACGATGCTTAGCCAAATATCTCTTAGCAACATCTTCTCCGCCTAAAAAAGGAATAGTTTGCGGATGTTCTAAAGCTGCGTCAACAATAATAACTCCGGAAGTAGATCTCTTTAAAACGTCATAATCGACTTTGAAAACCTTACCATCATCAACACGATCAGCTAAAGCATCAAATTCTTTTTGTGAAAAGGGACCAGCACCATTCTTATGATGCTCTCGAGCATATTTTAATTCTTCTGGATTAGTCCAAGAAGTTTGATCATGGACGTAAAGGACTACTTTGCTGCCACCTTTAGTAGTGCCAGTAATTCTTAAACTAGGAGTGGTCCACCAATCATTCCAAAGAGAACTATCATTCTTAGCTTTGATTCTCTCTTCTGCTAATTCGGGCATATAAGCGGCATCGTGAGCAACTTGACAAGCACGCAAAGCGTCTTCCATTATAGCATTGTAAAAAGGTTGATTTTTATTCATTGTTTCACCGAAGCTAACAAAAAGGGAGGTAATATTTAAATGTTTTGCTACTTTAAAGTTGTAATCCAGAAAGGAGCTGTTGGGAAAAAGCCACTACCCACTGGTCACAAGAAATAAGAAAACTATCTTATTTCTGTGCAGAAATGAAGAGTTCCCCTTCATTTCTTGCAAGTCCGGCTAAGGTATATAAACCACCTCTTCTTTAAACTAAATCAAGTGGATAAAATGGAAAATGCTTTAGCCGTATTTGAAGGCAAAAAAATTAGGAAAACTTGGCATAACAATGAATGGTGGTTTGTAATCGAAGATGTCGTTCAAGCTTTGACTGATTCTAATGACCCTAAGCAGTACATCAATAAGATGAGACAGAGAGATGAAATCTTGTCTCAAGGGTGGGTACAAATTGTACATACCCTTTCGGTGGACACCTCGGGCGGTAAGCAGAACATGAATTGTTCTAATACAGAAGGATTGTTTCGAGTTATCCAATCTATCCCCTCTGCAAAAGCTGAACCATTTAAACTTTGGCTAGCTAAAGTGGGTTATGAACGTGTCCAAGAGATTCAAAATCCGGAATTAGCTCAAGATAAAGTTAAACAATATTCATTATTTTGTTAACTCCAACTAGAAAAAAGAGGCAAGGTCAGAACTCTTAACAAAAACTTTTCCCTTTAATCAAGGTCGTCAGGCTCCTGCCTAAAAGTTTTTTGTGAGTTCTGCCAGACTACCTCTTTTTTCGAATACTCTAAGCTTTAATGCTTGAAAAGCTTAGAGGTGAAATAAATGGAGAATAAATTAAAATTAGCAGAAATCGTTGGAATAATGCTTGGTGACGGATGTTTGTATAAAGAGAAACGTCGTAATCGCTATCAAACCACGATTTGTTTCCACAAAAAAGAGACAGATTACTTAAGTCACGTTAAAAAACTGTTTGAAAATTATTTTGATTACAAATTTTGTGTTACTGAGATAGCGCATGAAATGTTGCTTAGAAACGGTAGTTTAGTAGTAGGAGAAAAGTTAATCAGCTTTGGATTACATCATGGAAGTAAGATCGATAACAAAGTAGTAATCTCATCTTGGATATTTAGTAATAAAGAATTCCTTAAAAGAACAGTAAGAGGACTTTTTGATACGGATGGATGCGTTTACAAAAAATATGATAAATATGCTCAGATTGTCTTTAAATTTGGATGCAAAGAAACTACCAACTCCTTAAGAGAAGCCATAATTATTTTGGGTTTTAATCCAACTAAAACCGAGAAGGGATATAATAAAGCGAAGCGCACCTTTTTTCATAAATTCTATCTCTCCAGACAAAATGAAGTAAAGAAATTCTTCAGTGAAATAGAACCAAAAAATCCAAAGCACATGATAAGATATCAAAAGATAAAAAGTGGGGACGCCGCGATTTGAACGCGGATCCGAGGCTAACTTCAGGGAAATTGTTATCATAGCCAAAGCTCAACTTTCCATTTTACTGGAGGCCCCTATTTTTAGCGGTGTGTAGCACCTCTGCCAAGTTATACTACGTCCCCGTTAAATAGCACTAATCCCGCAAATGATTTATTAAGTTTTTGTTCTTTTTACTCAAAAATGATAGAACTTGATGGATCACAGGGAGAAGGCGGCGGTGCCCTAGTGCGAGTAGCTCTCGCTCTCAGCACCCTCACCGAACAGGAATTCAAAGTAACTAACATCCGCGCCAACCGCCCCGAGCCGGGATTAAAAGCCCAGCATCTGGAAGCGATTAATGCTCTCAAACAAATATGTGATGCCGAAACCAACGAAATTAAAATTGGAACAACTGAACTCTATTTCAAACCGAAAAAGATTAAACGTGGCATCTACGAGATAGATATCGGCACCGCCGGCAGCATCAGCTTAGTATTACAAGCATTAATTCTACCCTGCATGTTCGCTCCGGGAAAAGTGACTTTAAAGATTAAAGGAGGAACTTGCGGTAAATGGCAAGCTTCCGTTTATTACTTACAAAATATTTTACTTCCCCATCTGCAGAAATTTGTCGATAAGATTGAATTAAAGATCTTCAAGCCCGGATATTATCCGCAAGGAGGAGGAGAAGTGCAACTGGAAATTACTCCAAGATTTAACATTCGTAAATACCAGTATGTAGAAGATTTCCTGAAAGAATTGAAAGTGCCACGGATTAAATTATTAGAAGCAGATAAATTAGAGCAAATTCGTGGAGTGGTCAATGTTTCTTCAGAACTGCAAGAGAAAGAAGTAGGAGAAAGAATTAAGAAAACAGCAGAGATGGCTCTAAGAAAATATGATGTTCCGATAAATGTCCGCTCCGAATACGCCAAAACTCTTAATGTTGGTGGAGAGATAGTATTATGGGCTTTATTCAGTGAAAAAGGTAAAGTTGATTCGGATAATCAAGTAATTATAGGAGCAGATGCTTTAGTAGAAAAGAACAAGAGTTCGGAGCAAGTTGGTAAAGAAGCAGCAGAAGCCTTAAGCAAAGAAATTAATAAAAAGAATGTGACTGACCATTACTTATTAGACCAATTAATTCCTTTTATGGCCTTACTGCCCGGATCAGAAGTTCAAACCACCGAAATTAGCGAGCATGCTTATACTAATATGCATGTATGCAAACAATTCGTTCCCATCACCTTTAAAGTGGTTAAGGGAAAGATTAAGGTGGAATTAAGATAGAATTTCTCGTAACCTTTATAAAATACTTCAGGTTTGAGATTAAACTATGACTGAAAAAACCTGTATCTCTTGTAAAAAGAGAGTCGTTAACAAAGTAGGTAGTGTTACTATTAAATGTCCCAAATGCAACAAATACGAATTGGTGCGTTGTGAGAATTGCCGGGCTAACGGAACCAAGTACACTTGCCCTAACTGCGATTTTGTGGGACCAAATTAAAATGGCTAAAGCTATAATCACTTTTCGACTGATGCCGGAATCTCCCGAAACCGATCGCAAAGAGATTGCCGAAACGGCTCTGAAGATTGCTAAAGAGAATAAAGCTATCGGACAGATGCAAAGTAAAGAAGATCCCATCGGCTTCGGTATCGTCGCTGTTCTTGTTTTAGCTATGTATGATGTGGACAGTTCTGATTTTGAAGCCATTGCCGCCCAGATGAAAGAGATTAAAGGAGTAGAATCAGCCGAAGTTGCTAAGATGGATTTAGCGCTGGGTTAGTAAAACAGAGATCATAATTTAAGAAGCGTTCTGCGACAATTTTTACAAAGAGGATTATCTTTTGGATGCAAACACCATAACCAAAAATCAGGTTGATACAATAATACAAATCCATTATTACGAGCTAACTCAGATGCCCGGGTAGATGTCATGGCTATAGCTAGAGCACTTCCTCGTAAGCATTCATCTTTTAGATTTTGTATTAATGAAGTTCCCAAATTAGATTTTTTCTTCCAGAACCTTACACTTAAACCAATATTATTTATATCAAAAGTAGGACAGGGTTGGTTCAAGAAACCACCCTTAGGTTTGAAAGTTACTTGCATTCCCGCAAGAACCTCTTCGTCTACAC
The DNA here is from genome assembly GCA_038046445.1 of Nanobdellota archaeon. Classification (GTDB taxonomy): domain Archaea; phylum Nanobdellota; class Nanobdellia; order Woesearchaeales; family GW2011-AR9; genus JACRPH01. Next base: position 10,505 of record JBBSWE010000063.1, read on the forward strand.
CAATAGCAATTACTTCTCTATCATAATTAGATTCATATCCTCCGCCAACTGCCCCTTCGCGAAAGATTTGGATTAATTGTTTTTTTTCTTCAACCGTTTCAACATTTTTAATTCGAAATGGAGGTTTGATTTCTGCAATTTCTCGATAAATAATGGAAACACATTCAACTTTAGACTCTTGCAAACAAAACAATAATTGATCGACAAGAGTAATTTCTTTAGAAAGAAGGGTTGTTCTTACTAACCGATTCTCATTAAATAATTGGTTTTGTGAGGATAATAAATTATAATAGGCAAAACATAATCTTCTGAAACCAAGTAATTTTGTAGCTTTTTGTTCCGCAAATGAATTTAGAAGCTTCTTTTCTTTACTGCTCAAAACAGAAATAGAATCAAAAAGTTTAGATTCACTCACTAGTTTCACTGATTTAAAATATTTTAGTTGATTCCTTATGATTAGAAGTACATTTAATCTGCTATTCTTCTTATTGGTTGAATACAAAACCTCTTTCTTTGACGCTTTTGTGGATAAGTCGTAAATTACTGTCTCTAATTTTCTAAAAATCTCTCTTAATTGGGTTTCTTTCTCTAACATTTCGGGCATTATTCAAGAAGGATTATTATTTATATAAATATTACCTAAATAAAGTTAACGGAAGTAGCCAAGATGAATCTGACACTTGGTTAAAAAGAATCAGAAAAAATCTCATTAATCTTATAAATTACTTTATTCTTATTTAAGAATGTCATGATTTCCTGGCGATGCTCCATCGGCACCAAAAAAATGGCTTTACCTAATTTTTTTCCGCCTGATTTTTCTATTAGACCTTTGCCAATGTAAATTTTCTTGCCAACTTTTTGGGTATAACCATAAAGTTTTCTCCAAATCGTCATTTGTTGGTTATTTTTCATCTTTGACACATCAATATTAACTAGTAAATAATATTTAATGTTAGGTGGAATCTCTTGATATTTACCATAAAGAAGAATACCTGAACTAATCACTTCCCGATGCAAAGACCACTTTTGTAGCTCCCCCACTTTCAAGGAAATCTCATTCCTTATCCCCTTTAATCTCCAAATTTTTCCTGCTTGAGAACTCTTAAAGAGAGCCAGATTCTTTTCAACTTCCTTTTCTAAAGTGTCATCAGCATCAACAAATAAGTCAATATCACTCTCAGCATTAAAATCCCCCCTAGCTACAGACCCAAAGAGAATAATCTTCCTTATTTCCGGCCCAATCTTACTATCTAATAAAAAAGAAGAGAAATTGAGTGCATATCCAATTAAATGGTTTTTATTCAACATTGAGCATACCTTTTAGAATATTTTCTAAAGTTTCAAACAAATGCAAAGCTTCTTCTACTCTCTCTATTGGTCGAGGAGCCCCATAAGAAAGTTTTTCACAAATAATCTCTAACTGAATCATTAAGCTGACAATCTCTTCCTTCCTTTCAAACTCAGGTAAGCGCCGGAAAACAGTATCGGACTTAAACCAAGCATGATTTAACTGGAACCCTTCTTCTACTTTATTTTGCTGATGCAAATAAGCAGAGAGTAATTCCGTGATCGCTTTAGAAGCATTATCTCCGATAATTCGCTGCGAGTTCTCTATCCCTCTCACCTCTACCGCCCACTTAAAGATGGTTTCTTTTCTCTCTTCAAAAGCCTGCAGGTGCATTTCTATTCGCATAACGTTCATTTATGTTAGTAACTATATAAATCTTTTGTAAGTAACTTACATAAAAATATGTTAGTTAATTACATAAAATATTGCTGTTTTAAAAAGTAAATTGAGTTTCTACCGCTCTAATCCTTCGCTATTTTCCACATCATTTGAAAGTATTCTAAAAAGCTTTGCGCAACTTCTTCAGATTTAATATAAATAGAAGTAATTTTCTTACCAAATACAATAATTACAGTCCTATCGCGATAGATATTTATCGCTACAGGAGAAGTATGCTCAATATACTTGTTCTTAGTTCCAGGAAATTGTTTGTTAGAGTACAAATCTTCAGTCGTCTTTCTCTGTCTCCTATTAAAGAGCATATGCGTCCTAATTTTCTTTTGCTCACGCAAAATATGAATTTTCCGAAAAAAAGACCATACTGCTTCTTCATCCATTCCTTTAGTTCCACCGATGACATAACAAACTTCACCAGATTTAAGCATCTCTACCTGTTCACGAAAGATTATCTCTAATCCTTTCATTCCTAAAAGAATTTCTACTTCCTGCTCCTCTTTAGAAGAATTAAACAAAGACAAGAGCCCAGGGATGGCTAATTTAGCTTGTTTCTCTAAGGAAGAGATATCTTCTTTTTTCTTTTCCAAATAGTTTAACAATTGGCTGGGATTAGTAGACTTAAAGTTTTTTACCTTATTCTCAATAAAAGTAGAAGTCAATCCTTTCTCTTGTAATTTTTCTAAAACTTCATATACCTTGGATCCGGATATTCCTGACTCTTTAACGATGTTACTGCGAGTAGAAGTCCCTAAGCGAAGCAGGGCAAGATATACTTTTTTTTCGGATTCAGTTAATCCTATTTCTTTCAGAAGAGGTTCAAGTTCATTCATAGGTACCCTTTAGGGGGAGCTAGTATTTAAATATTGTCTTGGGACAAAAGAAGATATGAAAAATCAAGATAATCTAGAAGGGAGAGTCAAAGAAAGCTGGATCAAAAAATCTTATAAGAAAGAATGGTCAACCATGGGAAATAATCTAGTGGCAGCTGCCGCATCTACAAGCATTACGGCCTTAGTGACCCATCTCGCTAGAGAATACCTTAATGTTGAATCTGATGAAGCTTTAGCCTTGACAGCTACGGTGACAGACCTATCTAGCTATTATATTACTTTATTTGGACAATTTCTCTACAAAGATAGGAACGAACTAAAAGAAGGCGATAATAATTTAAGCGTTAAAAAGGTGGTAAAAAAATTTGGCGAATATGGCAGTTTCTTTGGAATTTTAACTGCGGCATATACCGGAGCACGAATAGCAGTTCAATATACTTTACAAAAATTAGAGGTAGATCCAGTGTCAGCATCAGTCATAACTCAAGTGAGCCTTACAGGAATTTTTACCGGTATAATGCCAATGCTCCGTTATGGAATTAAGAATTTGTTTTATAAAGTTTAAATACTTCACCACCGAAAACTATATTAAAAAACATTCTTTAATCTTAAACTATGAATTATTTAGAACTTCAAAGAAGAACTTATGAAAACAAAGTAAGAAGGAACTTTAATATTACTGATGTAGGAAAAGAAGTCATTCTGATGACGGAAGAATTTGGGGAATTATGTGAAGCAGAGATACTAAGCAATCGTGAAGAAGTAATTGATGCGGTTGGAGATTTGATGATTTACTGCTTAGGATTATCCGCCATCTTTGAATGGAATGCCAATGGAATAATCAATCCAGAGGTTACTTTCAAAAAAAAGCCAGAATCAGTGCAAGACTACCTGCCATATTTTGGAAGAGAAGTAGGAAGGATTGCTAAAACTTATAAGAAAAGCAATAAGCAGCCCGCGAACCAATTAGACCGAAAAGAAGAATTCAAAACCCAAATCGGCGATTTAATGGGATACTGTTCCAAACTCTTCCATCACCTTCAGGTTGATGAATCCTCTGTTCTGGAGCAAATCGTAGCCGCCAATGAAAGTAGAACTCATCAAGGTCAGATTTAATCCAAAAGGTTTAAATATGTGTTAACAAATAGTACACATAACATGGTAAATATGACTTTATCGATACCGGAAGAAGTACACAAAGAGATGCAATTCCACACCGAAATTAAGTGGAGTGATGTAGCCAGACAAGCTTTTGAGAAGAAGATTAAGGAACTGCATTGGATGGATAAGCTTCTGGAAAAAAGCACTTTAACTGAGGAAGATGTAAATAAAATCGGGCACAAAATTAAGCACGAAATCTTCAAGAGACTAGAACAAAAAGCACAGCAGAAGAGGTAAAAATGCGGTTAGTCGTTGACAGCAACATCCTCTTCGCCGCATTAATTAGAGATTCTACTACCAGAAAAATCCTACTGCATCTGGATTATGATTTCTTTATCATTAAGATGAATTATGAGGAGATAAAGAAATATACTTTGGAAATGCTAGAAAAATCAAAGATAAATGAAGCTTCCTTTAATATTGTCTTAGATCAATTGCTGCAAAAATGTATCCTTATAGAAGAAGAAAAGCTGTTAAATTATTGGGAAGAAGCGAAAAAGATCATGTTGAAGATAGATTCCGGAGACGTTCCCTTCATCGCCGCGGCTTTAGCTACTGGTGCAGATATTTGGTCGGATGATCTTCATTTTAATCAACAAAAGAAAATAAAAGTATGGAAAACTAAAGATTTGATAAAGTTTCTTTAAAAGAATCAAATAGTTTTAATTCCATGCAACGAGAAATGCGTTCTTACTCCTTTATACTTCTTCAAGGCTACTTCCATCTTGGAAGGATTCTTCTTTTGCAAGCTGGCAGTTTCATGCACATCAATAAAGCCTACTTGTTTGCTCTGTGATTCTTCTAACAACAATTCTAAAAACTTCTGTTCTTCTAAGAATTTGTTCTCAGAAACCATCTTTTTCAGCAAATCAGAATTAGATAATGTTCCAGTCCATAATGGACCGGAAAAGATAAATTCTGCTTCGCACTTACATTTCTCCTTATTGAAATTAGAAGTTTTGAAATTCAAACATTTTGGACAAAATAAAAAGTATTGGTGCTGTTTTAACAGAGCATCGCAATCATCTTTGCCCCGACGATTCTGAAAATAAACCCTAAAATAATGATCTTTGTGATACGCAAGAATGGGGATTAGGGCTTTATCAAACTGCGTCCCTTGCAGTTGGATTCTTCTGATTAAGATTCTTAACCCCAGTTCGTGCATCAAATAATTCTTAGAAGAGGTAGCCCAATATTTTCTTTTAGTAACGGAAGGATAAGTTCCGGTTAGAGCAGCCGTATCCGTAGCGGTAACAGCAATGATTCCCCCTCGTGAGATTCTCGCTACCGCTGTAGCTAAGAAAGGATTGGGAGAGCCAAATGGATCTATTTCAATATAATCAAAACCAATCTGCTCCTGCATAAAGAGATTGGCTTCTTTATTGAAAAGGCTTATTTTACTTTTATCTAACTTTATTTTATTTAGTTTGGCATTCTCTTGAAAAGTTTTAACAAAATCTTCTTTCATATCGTTAACGTACAAGTGCTTGATTTTGTTCTTCTTTACTTCTTTCAAGAAACGCAGAGAACGAATTCCGCTTCCAGCTAAAGGATCACATATATTCATCTCGGTATTTTCTAGAGAATTAAGAAGAGTAATTGAAATGTTCCGATTGGAAGCCATTATTGGATTATAGAACACTTCCATCTCCTGTGAAACAATCTTGGGCAGTTCTGTTTTAATCTGGATGGAATGTTCCTGGATTATCATTTTCCGTAATTCTCCGCCAGCACACACCTTATTTCTTCATAAGAAATATTTTCTGGAAGCCTCTCCTTAAGTTCTTTGAGACCAAGGTCTGGATGATGGTCTTTCACATTCAAAATTAGCCTTACCTTCTCCCAATCTACTATTTCTACTGCACTAAGCTGCCCTAACTTAACTAAATCAGTCAGGTGCTTCCAAATGGTGCTTTCAGCCAGGTTCCGAATTACCGCAGTTTTAGAGATGTCTTTAGTGGCAGAAAATATTTGGAGAGTTTCTCTGGTAGAACCACTCAGTTTAACGGGTTTAATGTCTCTTTTCACTTCCAAATCCACCTCAACCTTGCTTTCCAAAATAGTATTTCCTTCTAAAGTCAACTCCAGCATCGGCAGGGGATAAGGATTGCCCGTAACCATCACCACTTTAATCATCCCTTTTTCTGCTAATTGCTTGACAAAATTTTCAATAACATTAATTGGATAATAAAATAATGCTCCAAAGAAACGCGATTCGTATAGTTTGCGGTTTTGCAGTATTTTGCTTTTTGAGCCTTTCAATACTAAAGCCAAACTGCCAACTCCAAGCTGGCGATGGTGCTCTTTTACCGCATTAAGTATTATAGTAGATAAGTGCTCTGGAGTGGGATCGATGCGGGAGGGCATTTTAAATTAACTTTTGTTGTACAGTTTTATCTTTCTGGAATTCCTGGCTTAATATTTCAAAGAGGATAACTCTAATTTCTTTAGGTATCAAAGCTACCTTGTATTTTTTATCTCCACAATAGGAGCGGCCTACAAACAGCAAAGCCCTGATTCTTAATGCTCCGACCGCTGAAGTAGGCCCATTTTTCTCATTCCACCAAAAACCAATTTCATCAGAAAAATCATGCAGTTTATGATATTTAACCCTTCCTCCTTCTTGCAGTACTAACCATAAAGCTTGTTTTGAAGAATTGTTCAGTTCGTTAACTAAAGGTTGCAGCTTTTCGAGCAAAGAAGAGGCAATTACCTTAATTTTATCTTTTTTCAGCTTTTCTTGAACTTTCAATACTTTGCAAATGCCATCTATCCATTGAAAAGGGTAATTTCTTAGTAAAGAGGTTATAGGACTATCATTAGTTATTACTTTTTCTTCAATTTCTTCAATATGATTATGTTCCCAATGATGCATCAATATTTCTGGATCAGGTATGAATGAAGAATCAAAGTTAGAAATCAAAAATGCGCCGCAAATACGATAATAATTATCAAATTCATGAATCCGCCCTTCAATTATATTTCCTAGTTTTAAGTTATGCTTTACATAAGTTTTTACGGAGTATTCATCTTTTGTTTCTATACCTTTGACTTTAAGCTTTAATCCATCAACTGATAGTACTATAAATTTACCCCGAACTACTTTTTTCATTCGCAGAAGACATCGTCGAAATTCTTCTGATAGTTCTGGATGCGCATCTACATATTCTTCAACAATAGTCTTTCCAGTTTCTGGAAGAACTTTTTCAATCATTAGCCAATCCAGCCAATTTTTAAGGTGTAGCTCATCATTCAATTTTTTATATTTGTATGGAAATTCGTCCCAAAATTGTTTGTAAAATATCTTAAATTTTGTACGATATCTCTCTTTAGCAAACTCAAAAAGTTCCTGCTTAAAATTATCTTTATTAATCATAATCTTAACTCTTTACGAATGACTTCAGCTGAATTTATTCTGCACCAATCTCCTTCCTTTTTCTGGTGAAGATCTTGGTTTTCAAAAGTAAGAAGCATCTCTTCAACTTTAGCCCGTCCTTCTTTCGTTTTTATCATTTCCCGCGGCGTCTTCTCTTCAAAAGCAGGAATTTTCATGTCGCACCACTCACGATAATATTTAAGGAGGTATTCCTGTTCTAATTTGAGTATTTCTTTAGATTTTTTTGGAGGGGAGGGTTTATTTGATTCTTTTCGATTCATGATTTCTTCTGCCAATGTAATTTGCTCTTTTTTTAGAGTCAGGCTTGCTCCAAACCGCTGCTCCAGCTCTTGCCGCATCTGGTCAAAAATTCTCTTAGAAGTAGAAAATATCACCCATTTATTCTTCTTAAGCTCGATGCTTCCATCAGTTTTAAATCTGTTCCCTTTTTCATTGATCCATTCTCCGGAAGTTACTAATCCCCCTTTTGCATTTGGAGATATTTCCTTTTCCCCTGCTAAATGTATAAAATTAGCAACGATTATATCTCCTTTTTTACCGTATTCTTCTTCGGTGATAATAAACTGCTTATTTTTGGCCAGCCAATCAACAACTTCCTCATTTTCTTCTCCGTTTAGAAAGTACGTTGCTTCACACATATTAACTTCGTCTCCGGCAGAATTAAGTATTTTCAGTGGCGGTGGAGAATAGTTACGTACTATTTTACCATTGGTATTCATAAATTCTTCATAACTTAAATTAGAGCTGGCTTTCTTTGCTTCTTGGTATTTTTCAGTTACAAACTCTTTAAATTCATCCAACCATTGGCGGGATATACTCACTAATACCCCACTAAAATAGTATTTTAAAAAGATTTTTTGAAGCCTACCAAAAAACACATCTCCTTTAAGTATATTAGAAGATCCTTTGATGTCAAATATTTCAAATTCTTTATTGGTAAATATCTCTCTTACTATAAACATGAATTCTTTTGGGTTAGTTGTTTTTACTTCATAGATTCCAGCTTGAGTGTGGTTGATCCATTCATCAATTATTTCCAGTTCTCTGAGACTGAATCCCTCCGAGAAATCATCTCTTATAACTTCTATGACTCTTTTGTTCTCTCTTTGGTGAATTGCTTCTAAGAACAGCCAATCAAAGAAACTCTCTAATTCTGCAGAACCATCCCCTTCTTCCTTTTCTTCTACAATTTCCTGAAAGTTTTCCCCATTAAAATATTGAGTATATTTATCTAGTTCAAGATTTTGGGCAGCCCATTTTACTAATTTATTTTTTATGTTCTCTTCTGTTCCTAACAGAATTTGGTATTCAGTAAGCTTGTCGTTTAGTTTAGTCATACAGCATTTCTTATACTTGATTCCCGAGCCGCAGGGGCAGGGATCATTCCGACCGATTTTCATGTTTCCCCCTCTTTACAGATTAAATTATGTTCACAAATCCAATCTAAAGCTATTTCTTGGCATACGTTTCGTTCAAATCCAAACCACTGCTCGCGGACTTTTGGGTAATTTGATAAAGCCTCTTTAAAGTTTCGGAAAGGCTTACTCTTTTGAATTGCCAGTGAAAGAGCTTCTGCTACTTTGGTCTGCTCCTGATGTTCTCCGATTTCATGAATAAAACTTTCCATCAAATTCGGTTTCTCTTTGGGATTTTGGAGAGGTATTTTTAAGAAATGTTCTGAATTATTTTCAATTTCCTTCTTTATTTGGACTTCTTCGATTGCATTCAAATCTGGAGCATAGGACACCAATTCCTTCTTTTTCATATCTAAAAAATGTAATCGGTCTAGATTACAACCTTGAAAAGCATCAATAAGCTGATTTAAAGTAACACTAATCCTTATCTTACTGTCTTTCAGCTTTATTCTCTGAAGGATAATCTGACCGTCAAAATCATCAGGATTTATTTTAAGCAGAATTTCTGCAATTCCTTTAGCTTTTTCCCATTCTTTGTTCTTCAAGTAATACTTAGCTAAGAAGATTAAATTCATCTCGTCAAATTCTTCACTCAGGCAAAAACGCAGTAGCCCGTCCCAATTGCCATTATCAGCATAATATTTGAATTCTTTGGCTTCTTCCACAAAAGGGCCTAAATGTAATTCTATCCTTTCACCACAGCAAGTGCAGTCCCACGCATCATGAAACCATCCTTCACAAGAGCCATCATCGTTATGTATTTCGTCTTTAGCCTTCAAGAAATCTTTGTGTCCGCAGAAAGGGCATTCCATTTCATTAACTTCGACTTCTCGCTTCATTATGGATTATAAAATTAATTGCTATTTATAAATAATTGCAGAATAAATCAACATTGTTTAATTTGATAATCTGTTCACACTTTCTTTACTAATCACCATATTACCTC